>JARBUB010000032.1 GCA_029239905.1 Clostridia bacterium | reverse complement strand
CCTTATGTAAAGGGTATTGTTAGAAACTTCATAGGCGCTGACCCTGACTTTGTATTCGTAGACATTCAAAAGTAATAAAAAATAAAGGCCATCGGTCAGCTGATGGCCTTTTTCTTCGTTAATTAGATATATTTTGCATTATTTGATTTAATGTAAAATTAGTAAACATAACTATACAGTTATTTCACCAATTTTACATCTTAACTTCAATATTATTTCACAAATAGCTTGTATAATAATAATTGAAGTCGAGCTGAACATGAAATGTTTATCTCAAAAAAATAATTACAATGTATAATTCATCCCAATAACTCGGAGAACTAATAGTTCTCTATTTTTTTATCTTTTTTTGCAGAACAAAACCGGCTACGACCGTCTTTGAAGCTAATGTATAGGAAAGTACTACTTGCCTATATATTAAAAAACCTCTCGATTTTATTCGAGAGGTTTTTGTTTATTATTACTTTTGGCTGTATCCGCTGCCCATTTTTTCTTTTAATGTTGCTTGTGCTGCAGCAAGTCTTGCTATTGGCACTCTAAATGGTGAACAGGATACATAGTTTAATCCCACATTGTGACAGAATTCAATTGATGCTGGATCCCCACCATGCTCTCCACAGATACCAAGTTTTATTTCTGGTCTAGTTGATCTACCAAGATCAGCAGCCATCTTAACTAGCTTACCTACACCAACTTGGTCAAGAGTCATAAATGGATCTTGTTCAAATATACCCTTCTCTAGGTAATCCTTTATGAATTTACCTGCATCGTCTCTTGAGAAGCCGTAAGTCATTTGAGTCAAGTCATTTGTTCCGAAGGAGAAGAATTCTGCAACCTTTGCTATTTCATCAGCTGTTACAGCTCCTCTTGGAACTTCTATCATTGTACCAAACATGTAGTCTAATTGAATACCTGATTCTTTGATCAAATTATCAGCAGTAGTTCTGCAGATTGTTTGAAGATACTCAAGCTCTTTAATTTCTCCTACAAGTGGTATCATTATTTCTGGATGTACATCTATACCCTTATTCTTCTTTGCTTCTATAGCAGCTTCAATTATAGCCCTAGTTTGCATTTCTGCAATCTCTGGATAAGTTACAGCAAGTCTGCAACCTCTATGCCCAAGCATTGGGTTAAACTCATGTAAGCTTTCAACTCTAGACTTAAGTGCTTCAAAAGTAATGCCCATTGTCTTAGCAAGATCAGCTATATCCTCATCTGCATGTGGAAGGAATTCATGTAGTGGTGGGTCAAGAAGTCTGATTGTAACAGGTCTTACTCCCATAGCTTCAAATATTCCTAAGAAGTCCTTCTTCTGATATGGTAATAGTCTTTCTAATGCTTCTTTCCTTGCTTCAACAGTTTCTGCTACAATCATTTCTCTCATAACAGCAATTCTGTCTTCTTCAAAGAACATATGCTCTGTACGGCAAAGACCTATACCTTCTGCTCCAAATTTAACTGCTTGTTCTGCATCCTTTGGCGTATCAGCATTGGTTCTAACTTTTAGCTTTCTTGCTTCATCAGCCCATGCCATTAATATTCCAAAGTGGCCAGAAAGTTCTGGTGTCATAGTTTCTATAACGCCATCATATACATTTCCAGTACTACCATCTAAGGATATGTAATCGCCTTCATGGTAAGCCTTGTCACCTAGATAGAATTTCTTTTCTTCTTCCTTAACCTTTAAAGCATCACAACCAGCTACACAGCACTTACCCATACCTCTTGCTACAACTGCCGCATGGGAAGTTCTTCCGCCTCTAGCTGTTAATATACCTTGTGCTTCAACCATACCTTCAAGGTCTTCAGGTGATGTTTCAAGTCTAACTAATATTACCTTCTCACCATTGGCTCTTGCTGCATGTACTGCTGCTTCAGCAGTAAAGTAAACCTTACCGGAAGCTGCACCTGGTGATGCTGGAAGACCATTTGCAATAGGTTTTGCATTCTTTAATGCTGTAGTTTCAAATGTTGGGTGCAGCAATTGATCCAACTGAGCTGGCTCAACTCTCATAATTGCTTCATCCTTAGAAATTAAACCTTGCTCAACCAATTCAACAGCAATTCTTAATGCAGCAGCCGCAGTTCTCTTGCCGTTTCTTGTTTGAAGCATGAAAAGCTTTCCTTTTTCTATTGTAAACTCGATATCCTGCATATCTCTGTAGTGATTTTCCAACAATGTTGAAGCGTCCATAAACTGCTTGTAAACATCTGGGTTTATTTCGTTCAACTTGTCAATTGTAAGAGGAGTTCTTATACCTGCAACAACGTCTTCACCTTGCGCATTCATTAGGAACTCACCAAGCATCTTAGCTTCGCCAGTAGCTGGGTCTCTTGTAAATGCAACACCAGTACCACAGTCATTACCCATATTACCAAATACCATGGCTTGGATATTAACAGCTGTACCTAGGCTTGCGGATATGTTGTTAAGTTGTCTGTATAATATAGCTCTTTCATTGTTCCAGCTTCTGAAAACAGCTGTAACAGATAAAAGAAGTTGTTCTTTTGAATCTTGTGGGAAGTCTACTTTTTCTACTTCCTTATAAAGTGCCTTAAACTTTGCTACTACTTCAACTAAATCCTCAGCTGAAAGATCTGTATCAAACTTTACACCCTTCTCTTCTTTTACTTCATCAAGTATTCTCTCAAATCTTGACTTTGGTATTTCCATAACAACGTCGGAAAACATTTGAATAAATCTTCTATAGCTATCCATAGCAAATCTCTTATTGCCAGATACCTTCTCTACTGTCTTAACAACTTCATCGTTAAGACCAAGGTTTAGTATTGTATCCATCATACCAGGCATTGAGAACTTAGCACCTGATCTAACTGATACAAGCAATGGGTTTTCACCACCACCAAATGTCTTGCCAGTAGTTGCCTCTAATTCAGCAAGCTTTTCTGCCATCTGTTCTTTAAGTTCTGACCAAAGCTGTCTGTCCTTCTCATAGTATTCGTTGCATGCCTCAGTTGTAATTGTAAATCCTTGTGGTACTGGCAAACCTATATTTGTCATCTCGGCAAGGTTTGCACCTTTTCCACCAAGAAGATCTTTCATATGAACTTTGCCTTCCTTAAAACTGTAAACGTACTTTTTCACTAGCGTTTACCTCCTTTAAAATTTGAAGTATTGTACTTGCAGTTTCTTCAATGGCTTTATCGGCAACGTTTAATACAACGCAGCCGATATCTTTCATTATTTGATCTGCATATTTTAACTCATAGTCTATACGTTCAAAGCTGGCATAATTGGCTTCGTCGCTTAAACCGTGAGCTTTTAACCTTTCCATCCGAATTGTATTAAGCTTTTGTTTGCTGGTTACCAATCCGAAAACTCTCTCCTTGGGAATTTCAAACAATTCTCTAGGAATCACTACTTCTGGTACAAGTGGTATGTTTGCTACCTTGATATTCTTAGTAGCCAAATATATGCTCAAAGGAGTCTTTGAGGTTCTTGAAATGCCTACGAGTACCAAGTCGGCTTTTTTAATAGCTCTTGGATCTTTGCAGTCATCATATTTAACTGCAAAATCTATGGCTTCCATCCTATCAAAGTATTCCTCGTTTAGCTGATATGTTGCTTCTGAAACAAGCTTAGGCTCTTGATTAATCACCTTTGACAAGGTGGTTACGGCTTGCTCCATTATGTCAAAATATGGGATGTTTTTTTCTGTTGCTTTATGTATCAGATAATCTTTAATTTCCTTTTGAACCATATCGATAATAAACAAGCTATTAAAGTCTTGTGTGGACTCAATGATTCGGTCTATTGTAACTCTATCTTTGACACAATGAAATCTATCAATAATAATCTTATTATCTGAAAACTGCGCTGCCGCTACCTTAGCAATGGCGGCTGCAGTCTCCTCAAAAGAGTCAGATATTGTATATATAACAGTATTAGCCATTTTCATTTGATACCCACATCCCCTTTCCAAGTTCATATAAAAGCTTAGTTAAGGTTGTCTTAGATATCTTGCCTGTTACTTTTAGATCCTGTCTTCCATCATTCCCTTTTATTACCTCTACTACCGGAATACTATCTATTTCTTGAAGTATGATTTTTTCTGCTGCTTCTAGAATACTTTCATCATCTGTAGTATATATGATTTTAGGCATACGAGACATAATCATGCCGATTGGCATATTTTTAACCTCAGTATTACCAAAAGCTATTTTTATAAAATCTTTCCTTGATACAACCCCTGAAAGTAATCCGTTGTTTTCTACATAAATTGTGCCTGTGTCCTCAAGAAAAAGCCTGATGATTGTATCATAGATGGTTGCATCCTCTGAAACAATGACGGGTTTTGACTTAATATCCTTTACTTTTATATTTTTGAACATATCAATGGCCACGCCACTCTTATAAAAGTAACCTAGTTTTGTTTTGGCTTCTAACACACCTGACATTGTTAGTACTGATAAATCAGGTCTTATTGCTGCCCTGCTCACATTTAGTCTCTCAGCCAACTTGCTGCTGGTTATAGGCTGGTTTTCTTTTACAAGTTCAATTATTTGCTTTTGTCTACTTGTAAATTCTATTACAATCACCTGCCCGTCCGATATTTGTAGAATTTTTATATAATCTATTTTATTATTAATGGCATTTAAGTTAAACTTCTCCAATATTAGCTACTTTATATGTTTCCACATCAAATAGTTTAATATTCAAGCAGAATCTACAAAACACATTTTATATTGTAGACCTATCCTCAATAAATATTATCACAAACTCCCAAATATTCGCAAGATATTAATGAAAAAATTGCATATTTACCAATGTTCTAGTAAGATATCCAAAATAATTATAAATAGGCTTCATCTATATTATAGCATGTTATATTCCTATATAGGAATATAACATGCTATAATCACTAAAATCTTCTATTAAATCACAATAAAAAACCCTTGTTGTATACAAGGATTTTTTTAGATCTTCTAATTCTTACTTTTCTGTGTCTTCTTCACTATCAGAGTTTGTATCAATAGTTGTATCGAACTCTACAGTTGTTTGATAGATTGTGTTGTCATCAGAATCCGATTTATCTTCATCTTTGCAATACATATTGCTTGTAGCCTTTTTGATGTCTCCAGCGACATTTTTAAACTTCGAAGCAATATCATCTGCAGTATTTGTTATCATATCGTTTATTATCATTACCTCTTTATTAGGTCTCTCAACTTCAATCGTACATTTTGTAAGTAATGCTACAGCAGCTCCAACAGCTGTATAAAGTGGTATTGCCAATGCTCCTATAGCTCCAGCTGTTACAGGTATATCGAGTATTACATATTCATCCTTTTTAACTTTTATTCTGCTGACATTGCCGGCATTAAGAATAGATTTTAACTTATCCATAGCCTCTGTGCCCTTAACTGATATTGATTCTGTTACATTTTCTGCCCATTTCTTACTGCCTGCATCTTCAATGCTAATTAGGGCATCCACTACATTTCCATCTGCCGCTTCTAAGGCTTCCTTAGCTTCCTTATAGCTAATACCAGTTCTATCTCTTATGACATCAATTTTTTCTAGTGAAATATCCATGGAATCGTCTCCTTTCTGCACTTTCTTATTATTTTATATTGTTATTTTTTATTTCATTTAAAAAGTCTAAGCTCTTAAAGTGTTTGTCCAAGTGAGTTTCTACAAACCTTTTCACTAACTTATCTACTTCATTGAAAATAGTATTATCCATTTTCACTGTGTTTAATCTAGAAATTTCAGTATTTAATAAAATTCTAATTGTCTCTAATGTTCCAGGGCTTATTTTTATAATATTTTTTGAGAGATTTTCACATTCCCCGCAAACAACGCCACCCATTTCGATGTCAAATTTATATCCTTGCAGCTCAGGTCTTCCACAATGTACACATGTCTGGAGACTCGGCCTATATCCGCTAATGTCCATAACCTTTAGTTGATAGGCCTCGTTAATTATTCCAACAGGTATCTCTCCCTCTGCTAAATAATATAGCGTCTTTGCTAGCAGCATAAACAGCCGCTCACTTGAAAGCTCCTCTTCAGATACGGCATCAGCCATTTCAACAAAAAAAACAGCGTACGATAGTTTTAATAGATCATTTCGGAGATTATAAAATATTTCTCTTGTTTGAGCCTGTGTAACTTGATACAAATTTGCGCCTTTGTACAGTACAAATTCACTAAAGGCAAATAGTTCACTCGAAGCCAGCATATTGCTCTTGGGCTTTCTGCAACCCTTTGCGACTGCCTTTATTTTGCCCTTATTTCTCGTGAGTATCGTAAGCAGCTTATCAGCCTCGCCCAAATTTGTATACTTTAAAACAATACCCTCTGTCTTTGTTATTGCCATGGTTTTCTCCTATTTATATCCCAGGCTCCTAAGAATTGAGTTGTTATCACGCCAATTCTTTCTAACCTTTACCCAAAGCTGCAAATTAATCTTGCAGTCCAATAAATTCTCTAGGTCCACTCTGGCTTTACTGCCTATTTCTTTTAGCATCTTGCCTTGCTTTCCAATAATTATGCCCTTATGTGAATCCTTTTCACAATAGATATTTGCTTCAATATCTATCATCCCGCCGCCTTCTCTTTCCTTCATGGATTCAATTTCTACAGCTGTACCGTGCGGAACTTCGTCTGATGTCAGCTCTAGAATCTTTTCTCTTATAAATTCCGAAACGACAAAGCGTTCATTAACGTCTGTTGTGATATCAGCAGGGAAATAAAGTGGTCCTTCCGGCATTCTCTTTACAATCTCAGCTAGTACTAAATCTGTGTTTATACCTTCCTTGGCAGATATAGGTATCAAGCAGTCGAAATGACTTTCATCGGTGCTAAATTTAGCAAGCAGCATCTCCAATTTAGACTTGTCTATCTTATCAATCTTATTTAGTACAAGTATTACAGGTGATTTTACTTGCTTTGCAACCTCAATTATGTCCATATCCTGGTCGGTTATATCCCAGGAAGCGTCTATAATAGCAATTGTTACATCTACGCCTTTTAAAGATTCAGTAGCTGCGTTTACCATATATTCACCCAGCTTATGTTTTG
Organism: Clostridia bacterium; assembly: GCA_029239905.1. Lineage (GTDB taxonomy): Bacteria > Bacillota > Clostridia > Lutisporales > Lutisporaceae > GWB2-37-7. Next base: position 10,334 of record JARBUB010000032.1, on the reverse strand, counting down.
GTTTATGTATACCAGGTGTATCAATAAATATGATTTGGCTTTTCTCATCTGTATAAATACAACGTATAGAGTTTCTTGTGGTCTGCGGTTTACTGGATATAATAGTTATTCTCTCTCCCAATAGCTGATTGATTAGTGTAGATTTTCCTACATTTGGCCTTCCAATTACGGATACAAAGCCTGACTTAAATTTTTTTTCCAAATTATCACCTCATAGTTTTATCTTTAGAATTTTGTAAATGCTTCGGGTAGTAGCTCTTTTAAGGTATATATCTTAATATCTTTTCCATTCTCAAATATAAGCTTTAAATCTGTTCCCCATTCAGACATAAACTGTCTGCATATTCCGCATGGGTATGTATAATCTCCGCTGCTGCTCACAATGGCAATCGCCTCAAATTCTAATTCTCCATCTGATACTGCCTTTACAAAGGCAACTCTTTCAGCACATATCGTTGCTCCATAGGATGAATTTTCAACATTGCAGCCCGTATATATCTTGCCCGACTTGGTAAGCAACGCTGCACCTACATTAAAATTTGAATATCTTGTGTAAGCATAATTCATTGCCTCTTTTGCTTTAGCGATTAGATTGTCATAATTCAAATTGCTCACTCCTTAATGTCTAATGTCCCATAGTCTGGTATTACTTGTATCCATGTATTGCCTTTATTCAATTGTATTGGATTTCCCTTTAGATCCTTGTAAGTAGTCTTAGCATTTCTGGCTCCTTTACTCCACTCAATCTCTATGAGCTTTCCACCAGTAATAAAGTAGCCTCTTCCGGTGCCGACATTGGTTATATCTATACGGCCGATATCATCTACTATTTTACTTTTAACCTTTTCAATAATTATATTTACAGTACTTACTTCGACATTTGTTTCTTTATCCTTAAGTCTTACTCCATTTATTGTTCTAAAAAATAGCTTTTGATTTCCGTCATACTCATAGCCAGCCTTATAATTATGTTTATAGTCAATAACTATGCCCTTAATTGCTTTACCTTGCAAATCAATATAATTATCACTGAAATTCATTTTATAATCCCATTTTTCCTGGGAAATCTTTTTTGACTCCATAACCTCATTTATTAGCTTTGTGCTGGTATATAAATTGTGAGGTGCCTTCCTATCCTTTGATCTCCAAAAATTACTTTCTCCCTTTAACTCATTCAGAGAATCTATCTTCAAAGTTTGTATATCACCCAAAGCTTCAGGACTTCCACCACAATGGACATATACAGCATTAAACTCCATTGCCTTATCAATATAATAGGATCTGGCACTTCTGACTGGACCTATCTTATCAGAAGATTGGTGATGATAGATTGCCATATATCTTGTAATACCGCCTTCGGCAGGCATCTCATATACTATATCGGCATTTATTAGTCCTGATTGAGGTCTTGCACTAGCCATATTGTCTATCATAACGGCTACAGGTCTTATATCCGGTGTGTTTGCTTCCATTTGTAGTCCTGTCAAGGAACATAATGTCTGGTTTTGTGTGGGTTCTGGCACTACAGTTTCTGAAGGATTCGTATTTAGATTATCACCAGTTGTCGGAATATCTTGTACATTCTTATCGGTTCCCTTTCCACAGTTAGCTAGCAACAATACTAAACACAGTATTATTGCAATAACAATACTCTTCTTCCTCATTACACAGACCCCTCTTTCAAATTAAATAATAAAAACATTATATACAAGCAGTGTAATAAGTATCCCCAAGGTAGCTCCAAGCACTACCTCAATAATACTGTGGATTTTGTTTTCCACTCTGCTTTGTACTACTAGAATTCCTAGTAAAAGTGTAAATAGGCTCACAAGCAAATTTTCACTTAAAAGAGCCACAGCAGTGACTAAAGAAAAAGCTACTGCTGCATGGCCACTAGGCATACCCCCTTGCAGAATATTTCGAGATGAAAGTCTCATCTTAATTAATACTACAAGTATTAAAATGCTCAAAATTGTAATTGTGGTTATATGTAATTCCGATTTTAAAATTTTTGTTATTACAGTCTCTGTAGCGATTGCTTTATTAAAGAATACTAAATAACCAATTGCAACAGCGTTAAAGGAAGCAACAAATACAGCACCTGCAGCTACATCCTTGGCTATTTTTGCGAGAGGATGATACTTATCTGTAAATAGATCAATAGACTTTTCAATGGCTGTATTTATCATCTCACAAATTAATACCAAAGATATTGCGAATATAAGCATTATGATATCTGTTTTGTTAAGCTTTGCAAATAAACTGATAATAATTATAAAGAAAGCTGCTATCGTATGAATCCTCATGTTTCGTTGAGTCTTTAAGCAGTATAATAAACCGTTTACAGCAAAACCAAAGCTATCTAGTAATCTTCTATTCTTCAAGCTGTTTTACCTTTTTATATCAAGCAGCTGAAGTATTTCTTCCTGCTTTTTTATCATTTCTTTTTCTTGTTCTTCAACCTCATGGTCCATTCCCAGCAAATGCAGCACTCCATGAACCACTAAGAAAGCCAGCTCTCTCTCAAAGCTATGCCCATACTCTACAGCCTGTTCCTCCGCTCTCTCTAAAGAAATCACTATATCTCCTAAGAGTCTGTCCTCTTGGACATATTCTTCTTCGTTATTATAGTTTTCCTCACTTATTTCGAATTCCATCAAAGGAAAGGAGAGAACATCGGTTGCTGTATCTTTATTTCTATATTGCTTATTGAGGTCCTTTATTTCATTGTTATCAACAAAAGATATGCTGACTTCATAATCTTCCTCTACAAAGGTCTCTAAGGCCTTCTGAACCACTTTCTCTATCAAGGCCTCTATATCAGAATTCACACTAACTTTTTCCTGTCTGTTGTCTATTAATACGCTCATTATATCAACTCCTTAATTAAAGTTATTATTACCTCAAAAGTGCTTGGTATTCTATATGTTTTGCACTATACCTAATACCATAAATCAGATAGTGCAAAACATTTTCCTTAATAATTTGTTTTGCACTATACCTTATACTATAAATCAAATAGTGTAAAACATTTTCCTCTGTTTATATATCTTTTAAGTTTTCTGGATACTCGATTCTGTCATGAAATATTCCTGCCAGCACCTTTACAAAAGCCTTAGCAACCTTATCCAAATCCCGAAGGGTAATGTCACTTTCATCTAACTGGTCATCTTGCAGCTTTTCTTTTATAATCTTTTTAACCCCTAGCTCTACCTGATGTTGTGTTGGTTCTGACAGAGAACGTATATAGGCCTCCACAGAATCTGCCAGCATTACAATTGCAGCTTCCTTAGACTGGGGCTTAGGGAAGCTGTATCTGAACTTCTCCTCTGTGACAGTATCCACTGCCTCGCTGTTTAGAGCCTTATGGTAAAAATATGCTACCAGTGTATTTCCATGATGCTCGCGTATAATATTAATTACCGAGGATGGAAGCTTACTTTTGGAAGCCAACTCTATCCCATTTTTTACGTGGGAGGTTATTATCAGTGCACTAAGATTCGGAGTAATTTTATCGTGAGGATTGTCCTTTGTTATTTGATTTTCCTTAAAGAAATAAGGGCGCTTCAGCTTTCCAATATCGTGATAGTACGCACCTATTCTACAAAGAAGCGCATTGGCTCCTATATCCTCCGCTGCAGCTTCTGCAAGATTTCCAACCAATATAGAGTGATAATAAGTTCCTGAAGCCTCTATAAGCAGCCGCCTTAGTAAAGGCTGGTTTGGATTGGACAATTCCAAGAGCTTGATTGGTGTAATGATATCAAAGGTTGCTTCAAAGAAAGGTAGAGTCCCTATAGTTAGTACTGCAGAAAGTACCCCACCTACAAAACCGAATATAGCATTCGTAAGCATTACACGTGTGTCAGAGTTATATAATAAGCCAAAGCTAATTATGATCATCACACTCATGATGCTTACAACTAAGCCTGCTAATACAATTGTGCTTCTATGATGTGTTTTATGCACTAGTATGGCACCTGCTATCCCTGAAATCAGCATAGCTACCAATACAGTTGCGTTAATACCAGTTATCATACTTATAAAAATAGCACAAATAATATTTGTGATAATTGCTATTTTGGGTTGAATCATGATTGAAATAACCATTGTAAATGCAGGGAGTAAAATCAAATATACAGATATACTCTTTGCTCCGGCAGCTACAATAAGTGATAATAAAATATTTAAACTTATTAAGAGCAGGTCTCCGTTATTCTCCCATTGCTTTTTGGCATATAAATAACAATAGAGCCCTAGAACAAATAAGCATGCAAAGATGCTTAAAGAGTAGCCTGCATACAGTCTAAAGGCTATTATCTCGCTTTTGCCGTCGTCCAGTAGTCCGAAGGATTGTAAAAGCTTAAGCTGATGAGCAGTGACCTCCTGACCCTTTGTAATAATTTGAAAGTCTTTCTTTATAATTACTTCATCTACATTTTCTTTAGCTTCTTCTCTCTGTTTAGAGGTCGTTGCTTCGTCATAAAACATATTTGGTTTGATAATGATTATTGCTAAATTTGAGCCAAGCTTATTCAGCTTGCTGTCGTCAGGCAAGTTATCAAAGAATTCCTTTATGTCCTCTCTCTTACTGTTTATTTTATTTTCTTGAATGTTTTCATTCAAAAGCTGATTGGTAATATACAGAATCTTGTCTTTTAACTTATTTAAATCACTTATATCAGCCTTCAGTAAAATCTTGTAGTCATCTTGATCCAAACTTATATTTGATTGCTGCACCATGAGTTGAAGCATCTGACCTTCATCAACATCAGCCCTGCCTTTTATTTCAGCTAATATACTAAAGAAGTTTTCAATCTTCTTTTGAATATCAATTTGAACTGTTCGATCCAGCTTATAAATAGCTTGTACAGCTTCTTCTGCTGCCTTCACCTTTATTGCAGTCGCGGTCGCATCCACCATATCAGAAGGGGCAAATATATCTTCCACGGCTATATCCCCAATTTTTATATTATATCTTTGGGGCGCAGTACTAATTATCAAAATAGACAAAATGGCTAAAAACAACCCTATGAATATCAATGACTTGGTAGTCATATCTATTTTTATAAAATACTTAACTTTTTCTGCTACATCTTTGATTCTCTCAAATCTTTTAGCCATTTCATCACCTGCTTATTCAGAAAAATCATTTAGATCTTCTTTATTTATTTCGTACTTTTCGTATGCTTTAACAATATCTTGTACAAGTCTGTGCCTTACAACGTCTTTTTCAGTGAAATATATAAAATCTATACCTTCGATTCCATTCAATATTTCCATTACAGTCCTTAAGCCTGAGGATTTTCCTTTTGGCAAATCTATTTGCGTAACATCCCCGGTGACTATAACCTTTGACCCAAAGCCAAGTCTGGTTAAAAACATTTTCATTTGTTCAGGGGTAGTATTTTGCGCTTCATCCAATATAATATAACTGTCATTTAAGGTTCTACCTCTCATATAAGCCAATGGGGCAACCTCTATGAGCCCCTTTTCCATATTTTTTTGAAATAGATCAATGCCCATAATCTCATGAAGTGCATCATACAATGGTCTTAAATATGGGTCAACTTTTTCTTGCAAATCGCCGGGCAGGAAACCAAGCTTTTCTCCCGCTTCTACTGCAGGACGGGTAAGTATTATCTTGTTTACCTCTCTATTTTTGAAGGCTTTTATAGCCATGGCCATTGCAAGATATGTTTTACCAGTACCAGCTGGCCCTATACCAAAAACGATATCATTTTTTCTTATAGAGTTTATGTAGTCTTTTTGACCCAAAGTTTTGCATTTAATAAGCTTTCCTCTAGAAGTTGCTATTACGACATCATCAAAGTCATAGTTTTTATCTTCATCGCCCTCTTTTACCAAAGCAATGATATAGCTTACAGTATGACTGGAAATTTCCTCTCCTTCATCTTGTTTCTTCATAAGTATTTCCATTACTCTGCTAGCTCTGTCAATATTTTTTTCATCACCTATTATTTTTAGCACGCCTTCTCTAATTAATAGACTGACTAATAGTTCTTTTTCTATAATTTTTAGATTCTCGTCAAAGCTGCCAAAAAGTTCTTGTGTTTTTTCATGATTGATTAATTCAATTCTTTTTTCTGGGAAGTTATTGCTCAAGTAATATTCCTCCTATATTGGATAGATTATTTACCATCTATTCTCTTTTTCATACCTATTTCCTCGAGTATCTCCACTGTTATTTTAGCTTTTACTGATTTCTTTTCTTCATAGTAAACTATCTTTTTATCAAGAACTACTGCATTTTCTGACAGCTGCAGCTTAAGTCTTTCATCTAGGCGTTCTTCACATCTTTTCTTTGCTTGTTCTATGGTCAGCGTTTTGGGAACCTTTACAAGCTCTTGAAATTTATTTGATATTAGCTTTACAGGGAAAATATAATCACCAAAGCTTATTATATTTTTTTCCTCTCTTGTCTCATTATATTCACTGTAAGGCACCGATTTTTTTAGTCCAATCTCTTTATTCAGCACTTTTAGCATATAATGAGTTGCTTCTCTACCTGTTTCTTTGTACTCTATTTGCTGTAATTCCATTTCTTCTGCATCCTCATACCAGGTTCTTGCTGTAATCTGAGCTAGTGAATGCACAAGTCTTGTTTCTGTATTTTCTCTAATAATGGTCCCAGTTACAAGAACCTGACCTTTTTTTACAGTATCTCCGTCCTTTACAACACCATCACCATTTAATACAAGAATTTTATTGATTATGCCGCTTTTGGATGCTACTATATCACAAGAATCCTGTTTGCTTATTAGCTCAGGCTCTTCTCTTTTTTCTACAACTTCAATTGTAGCTTTAGTTCCTCTTATCTGTATTCCAACCCAAGAAAGGGTCGACATCTTAATTAGTACCCTATTTTCAATAGAATGCTTATCAAACTGTGACTTACGTACACCTTCCTTCAGGCCTTCATTATTTACAATTTCTAGTACAGTCTTAGGATCAATATTTTTGGTTCCAACTACTTCAATCATCCATATATAAGAACACATTATGTAAATCGTTACAATGAGTATAAGTACACTTGCTGCAAACAGCTTGTGCCTCTTCAAGTTCTTCCACATAAATGGAAGACCCCTTTTTTCTTTAATTTCTATGGTACAGTCAGTTCTTCTGACTATCTCTCTCATCCTACCAAAATTCTCCAAACCTATCTTCGCGCTAATAGAAGTATAGCTTTGCTTTTTTATGTCCCAAATGTATATTCCATTTGATATTGCCATGTTTATAAATCTCTCAATTTTCAACCCTTCAACAATAATAATAGCATATCCTCTAAAGAAATTCCATAATCGAATGATTATCATGATACTCACTCCTCTCCGCCTTAAGAAGCAATTGCTTTTGCAACTCTTTCACTAATAACCGATACTGTTTATTTCTCCAGTTATGGTTATTTCCTCCTGAATGATGGACTTTATATTAAGCTTTGTACCAATTACTATAAGTACACCCCCACATGTATTAACCCTGATTTGGTTCTCATTGTACTCTAATATGCCCTTATGATTTTCAACTGTGACGCTATTATTGCCAACCAACGTAACCTTTGCAACATCAAGTATCAAATCCTTAGGAAGCTCCAAGGCATTAGAAAGGGTTTCTTTTATTTTATATGACTTTTTCTTCATAACACCCACCTCTATATAAATTTATGCCAACCCAATGTAAATAGACTAGAAAAAAAATAGGTCAAGCAATCAAATTGCCTGACCTATCCGTATTATCTTGTAGAATTTTTTAAAGCTTTTGGCTTCCCTAGGATTTCTGCCATTATTATACTCTTCTGCAGGTCTTCAATCGTAATATCATCCGCCCATGGAAAACTTGAGGTGCTGGAAGGTACTTCTTTTATGTTCGGAACCACTACATGATTAGGTACTTCCGCAGAACTTCTCTCTTGATACATATCCAGATCCTTACCCGCATCTATATTGCTTTTGGTTTCATTTGGCGTTTGTACTTTCGATTTAATTCTTTGAACACCTACCATCGATTTAGTACCTACTAAAGGCTTAGTGCCTGCCATGGGTTCAGTACTTGCTGCCGTTTGTTTCTGTTTATTGTTTTTTACAACTGCTTGAAAAACCGATGATGCGATTCCAAATAAAACCAATAAGATAATTTTTTCCAACTACATCCCGCCTTTCAATGGAAAGGATTATATTACCTCTTCTCCTTGTCCTGAACATCCGATTTGCCGCCCTTTGATATAGCGTCTCTCATCTGGGTGTCTGATTGTATATTCTGCATTTGGTAATAATCCATAACGCCAAGTCTGCCGGTTCTAAGAGCCTCTGCCAGAGCCTTTGGCACTTCTGCCTCAGCTTCAACAACCTTTGCTCTCATCTCCTGTACGGCAGCTTTCATTTCTTGCTCCTTAGCAACCGCCATTGCACGTCTTTCCTCTGCTTTCGCCTGTGCTATTCTCTTGTCTGCTTCCGCTTGGTCTGTTTGCAGCTGTGCACCTATATTTCTACCAATATCCACATCCGCAATATCTATAGATAGTATTTCAAATGCTGTACCTGAATCCAAGCCCTTTGCTAAAACTGTTCTGGAAATGGAGTCTGGATTCTCCAATACTGCCTTATGACTTTCACTCGATCCAACAGTTGTTACAATACCCTCGCCAACTCTGGCTATAATTGTTTCTTCGCCGGCGCCACCAACCAATCTCTCAATGTTGGCTCTTACAGTAACTCTTGCTTTTGCTCTTACTTCTATACCATCCTTAGCCACCGCCGCAATAACTGGTGTCTCTATTACCTTCGGATTTACGCTCATTTGCACCGCATTCAAAACATCTCTCCCTGCCAGGTCTATAGCAGCTGCTCTTTCAAAAAGTAGATCTATGTTTGCTCTCTGTGCTGCAATAAGTGCATTTACAACTCTATCTACATTACCACCAGCCAAATAGTGCGCTTCCAACTGATTTACTGATACATTTATGCCACCTTTTCTGGCTTTAATAAGCGGATTTACTATTCTGCTAGGTACAACCCTTCTAAGTCTCATACCTACTAAAGTAAATATGCCGATGTTTACCCCTGCTGCCAAAGATGAAATCCAAAGTCCTAGAGGTACAAAACTAAAAAATACAGTAACAAGAAGTATTACTAAAAAGATTATGATAATTGGTATGATAAATTCTATTCCCATTTTATTCACTCCTTTATTGTTCTTCTATTTCTCTAACAACTATACTGCTGCCATCCGTCTTCAAAATCTCTACAATTGCATCCTTTTCGATAAATTTACCCTCTGAAACGACATCCAGCTTGACACTATCAACCATTATTGTGCCTGCTAACCTTAAGGGTGTAAGTACTACTCCCCTTTTCCCAATATAGTTTGTGTATTTGTTGTTGCTGATATATCCCTCTTCGTTTTTTTGTTCAGTATTTAAAACAAAGAACTTAATATATTTTTTTGCCCAGCCCAATTTGAACAAAGCAATAAGCAACAAAGCAAAAATAGCTGCTGTAGCAATTAGCATCAGCAAACCTTGAAGTATATTGCTAGATATCATAATGATACTTACAATTACGATAATAACTCCTGTGGTACCAGCTATACCAAAGCCTGGAAATGTCGCTTCCACTATCAGCAGAACTAGACCCAAAACATATAAAAAGACTGTAAACAAGCTTAAACCTTGATATAAACCTTGTATCATAAATACACCTCCTTACTATATATTACCACTATAAAAAGGATTCAACAAACTCTTATTTACATACATTATTCCCAAACAAATAAAAAAGAACTGAAATCCATGGGATTTCAGTCCTTTGTCATTGCAATTGCTGTTTTACGATTATATTTACGAGTTTCCCGTCAGCCCTTCCACTAATCCTAGGCTTAAGAGCGCTCATAACTTTGCCCATATCTTTTGCGCTTTGCGCCCCAACCTCAACAATTGTATCAGAAACAATTCTACTTATTTCTTCTTCAGTTAGCTGCTGTGGAAGATATGACATCAAAATATCTATCTCTTTTTGCAAATTTTCTACGATATCCAGCCTATTGCCTTTTTCATAATCCGGGATAGCTTCTTTACGTTGCTTAACTCCCTTGGCAATAACCTCAATGACCCCCTCGTCATCCATATCTATCTTCTTATCCTTTTCAATCTGCAATATACCAGCTTTAGTCATAATGATAACATTCTTTCTAATGCTGTCTTTATCTTTCATTGCAGCTTTAAGGTCTTGCTGTAAAACTTCCTTGAGGGACATTATTATCAACCTTCTTTATTTTGTTTTTCTTTTTCTTGCAGCTTCAGACTTCTTTCTACGCTT
>JARBUB010000252.1 GCA_029239905.1 Clostridia bacterium | reverse complement strand
TTTGTTTTTTAGGCCGAAGTGCCGTTGAAAAACATTTACGTAAAGTTAGCTATACTGTGTTTTTTCATTTTGTACTCAGTAGAGCTTAATTTACGTTTGATTTATTCTTAATATTTCACTATCTTTACCCATTATAACACAAATTAAATTGTGCACAATACAATTTCGCAAAATATAATTTGTTAATTGCTATTAACAAATTATATTTAATGGTTTATAATTTAAATATGTTACGTATAGAAGTTATGGGAGATGAAATCCATGGATAATGATGATATTCTAAAACTTGAAAATCAATTGTGTTTTTCTGTATATGCAGCATCTAGGGCAATAACAAAGATATACCGACCTTTTCTTGACAAGCTTGGGATAACATATCCACAATATCTTGTGATGCTGATTTTGTGGGAAGATGAAACAATAACCTTAAAGGATTTATGCAAGAAACTTTATCTTGATTCCGGAACCTTAACACCACTATTAAAAAGATTAGAAAGCATGGAGCTGATAAAACGAGTGCGCTCTATGGAGGATGAAAGAATTCTGTGTGTATCTCTAGCTGAAAAGGGAAGGGCAATGAAGACAGAAGCTATTAAGGTGCCAGAATGTGTCTTAGGAACAATTAATGCTGATGTTGCATTTCTTGCAAATCTCAAAGGTGAAGTTGATAAGCTTTTAAAAGATATAAAAGAATGATTTTGTATTCAAAGTCGAAATAAGTAGAGTTCACATTAACTTAATGTGAACTCTACTTATTTTAATCAAGAAAAACTATTTCATTTCTTTCTTTATACCCTTTTCAAGACTGTTTTCATAGTCAATGTACTCATAAATGCTTTCGTCAAAGAATGGGCTGAATCGCTTTAGTTCGCTTAGTGTTAAGTCTTCAATAGCTTTGTGTTTTTCCTCGCAATATAGTACAATGCTTCCTACAAGACCGTGGGCATCTCTAAAGGCCAACCCTTTTAGAACTAAGAAATCAGCTACTTCTGTAGCATTTAGAAATCCCATTTTTACAGCTTCCTTCATCTTATTACTATTTACCTTTAAGGTACTTAACATTTCGGTCATCACCTTTAAGGAAGACTGAACCGTAGTTATAGAATCAAAAAATGGTTCCTTATCCTCTTGCATATCCTTATTATAAGCTAAGGGCAATGATTTCATTGTAGTCAATAGAGAAATTAAAGAGCCGTAAACCCTCCCTGTCTTTCCTCTTATAAGCTCAGCAGCATCCGGGTTCTTTTTCTGGGGCATTATGCTGCTGCCGGTGGCGAATTGGTCACTAATTTGCACGAAATTGAACTCCTTGGTGCTCCATAATATAAGCTCTTCGCATAATCTGCTTAAATGCATCATTATGATAGAAAAAGCAGATAGAAGCTCAAGAAGATAATCTCTATCACTTACTCCATCTAGGAAATTATTTATAGGCTTACTGAACCCTAGCTCATTAGCGGTGAACTCTCTATCTATATTATAGGTAGTTCCTGCTAGGGCACAGCAGCCGAGGGGGCTCTCGTTGAGAATTTCAACTGCATTTTTTAGCCTTTTCATATCTCTGTCAAACATGCTAACATATGCTAAAAGATGATATTTAAAGGTAACAACCTGAGCTCTTTGCATATGAGTATAGCCGGGCATAATAACGCCATTGTGCTTTTCGCCAAGCTCTATCAAAGCCTTTATTAGACTTTGAACGTCGGTTATAATCTCATATGACTTTTCCTTTGCGTATAGCCTCATATCTACAGCCACCTGATCATTTCTGCTTCTTGCTGTATGAAGCTTTTTGCCTATCTCACCCAGCATTTCTGTTAGCTTTGCCTCTATAAAGCTATGTATGTCTTCATAGCTTCCTTCTATATACAAGCTGCCAGATTCAATTTGATCCAATATTTCCTCTAGGCCGCTTATGATCAAACATTCCTCATCAACATTTAAAATACCGCACTTAGAGAGCATTTTAACATGAGCAATACTTCCTGAAATATCTTGTTTGTATAATGTTTTGTCAAAGCTTAAAGAGCTGTTAAAGTCCTCCATAAGCTTGCTTTCGGCTGTTGTGAATCTTCCGCCCCAAAGCTTCATATCAAGTCATCTCCTTAACTATTTATTAAAGTTCATAGCTTTTATTTTTGATGGCAGCGCATATAGGTTTATAAAACCTGCTGAGTCTTTGTGATCAAACAAGTTGCCGGTGCTAAAGGAGGATATTTCCTCGCTATACAATGCATAAGGCGTATCGATAGAAGCGCATTTGACATTTCCCTTATAAAGCTTTAGTTTTACATTGCCAGTAACGGTTTGCTGAGTTACATCAACAAAGGCATCTAGAGACTCTCGCAGGGTAGTGAACCACAACCCGTCATACAGAAGTTCTCCATATTTCAGAGCTATCGTTTGCTTAAAGTGAGAGGTCTGCTTGTCGAGGGTTAAGCTCTCTAAATTCTCATGAGCGGCATATAATAGTGTGCCGCCAGGTGTTTCATAAACTCCTCTTGATTTCATACCTACCAAACGATTTTCAATGATATCTATAATGCCCACACCATTTCTGCCTGCAATTTTATTTAGGGACTCCAACAAAGCAATTGGTGCCATTTCTGTGCCATTAACCTTTAGGGGAATACCCTTCTCAAAATAGATATCAACGTATTCCGCTTGATCAGGGGCTTGTTCTGGCGGAGTAATCATCATATATAGCTCAGAGCTATGCTCGTTCTTAGGATCTTCAAGGTCCCCGCCTTCATGGCTTATGTGCCACAGATTCTGATCTCTTGAGTAGATCTTTTGCTTTGTAACATTTAACTCAATGCCTCTTGCTTCAGCATAATCTATTGCTTCTTCTCTTGATTTTATATCCCATATTCTCCAAGGAGCAATGATTTGGATAGTTGGGTCAAAGGAAGCTATGCCTACTTCAAAACGTACTTGGTCATTGCCCTTGCCTGTGCAGCCATGACATATATACTTTGAACCCTCTAAATGAGCGATTTCTACTAATCTCTTTGCCATGGAGGGACGGGCAAAGGCTGTTCCAAGCAAGTACTTTCCTTCATACAAAGCTCCGCTCTTAATTCCTTTGTATAAGTATTCAGTTATGAATTCCTCTTTTAAATCCTCTATATATACCTTGGAGGCACCGGTTTTTATTGCCTTGGTCTTAACTTCCTCCATATTATCTCCCTGACCAACATCCAAGCAGACTGCTATAACTTCGAAATCATAGTTTTCTTTTAACCATGGCACGATAATTGATGTATCAAGGCCGCCGGAATACGCTAATATCACTTTTTCTTTCATAATTTAATCTCCCCACTTATTCATAATATTAATTATTTTTTGTAAGAACTTCTGGTTCTCTTAAGTTCAAGGCAACACGTTGTTTCGTTATGAATTATTATACATATAGCATTATAATTATGCAATAGTCTTTTAGAAAAAAAGGTAAAGGAAGTATATGGGTAAGGGTGAATAGCCAATATGTAGTAGGAAAATGTTTGAGGCTAAACATACAGGAGAAGCTACACATTTTATTGATAACAAGTCAAATTTCGACATAAAAGGAAAGCGGTTTCCAAGGAGTTGTATCTGTAATATATCTTAGGTATGGTGCATATCTATATATTTCGTGGCAAATTTAGTAGCTTTGAGTGGCGTATGGGAGCGCTATGCCCAAAAAATAAATATAATATTCACAAAATACAAAATATATTGTAAAATTAAAACAATTATGTTAGTATGAAGGTAATGTATGGAAACCGGTTTCCATACCTAGGGGATATCAAAAATTTTTGAAGAGGTGGTAGAATAATGAAAAAAACACTGGCACTTGTTCTCGTATTGCTTATGGTGGTAAGTATGTTTGCCGGATGTACAAAAACTCAGACGGAACCAACCGCTGGCACACCTGAGCCAACCAAAAATGACGTTCCTAAGGTACTTAAGGTTTGGTCCTTTACCGATGAAGTAAGGACAATGGCGCTTGCATTTCAAGAAAAATACCCTAATGTAAAAGTAGAATATACAATGATTCCTATGACAAATGGAGAGTTCCAAACTAAGCTACTTATGAAGGAGTAACAAAAGCTTTTTCATACCAAGCAACTCCTGGAGCAATGTTCTATCGTAGAAGTCTTGCAAAAGAATACTTTGGCACAGATGATCCTGTAAAGATTCAAGAATTAGTTACTGGTATGGACAAATTTGAAGCAGCGGCTAAGGTAGTTAAAGAAAAGTCAAAGGGTAACACTTATATGATAGGTTCAACAGGTGACTTTGCAAACCTATTCTTTGCAAATCGCAAAACTCCATGGGTTGTAGATGACAAGCTTGTTATAGATCCTATGGTTGATCAATTATTTGAGACAGCTAAGTCGTTTAGACAAAACGGTTATGAAGCTCAAGCAAATCAATGGCAAGAAGGTTGGTTTGCAGGAATGAATGATTCACTTGTTGACGCGAAGGGCAACCAAAAGCAAGTATTCAGTTATTTGCTGCCAACATGGGGACTCCCTTATGTGCTAATGCCTAACGCAGCACCTAAGGAAGTTAAGGAAGAAGGTTCAGAAAAATCTAAGACAGTTGGAAAAGATACAGCAGGAGACTGGGCATGTATAAATGGACCAATGCCATATCAATGGGGCGGCACATGGATTGGTGCTATGAAGGATGCAAAAGAACTTGATTTAGCGAAAGAGTTTGTAAAATTCACAACTTTAAATGCAGACACACTTAAGGCTTGGGCACTTGGAACTTATACAAATGAATATCTGAGAAAAATTGACCCATCTATAGGTGATAAGCTTGCTCAAGGACCTGGCGACTTTATATGCAGCCAAAAAGTAGTTGAAGAGATTACATCAAAGTTTGATGATGCAGCAACTAGTAAGTTTTTAGCTGGGCAAAACTCCTATAAAGGTTTTGCAGCTGCAGCACCTACAATTGATTTAAAGCTTATTCAGGCTTCTGATGATGCGATACAACGCTCATTAAATGATCCACTTAACAATTATGCTTCGAATAAACAAACTAAGGAAGAAGCAGTACAACAATTTAAGGATGCCGTAAAAAGTGCACTTCCTGATATTATAGTAGAGTAAGTGGATTAAATAGCAACAAAATCTGCGGTAGGTCTAAAGATGTACTTTTCGCAACATATAAATACCGCAGATTTTGCTTCTTATTTTTTATCAAATGTGAAAGGATGTGCTTGCCTTGACGCCAAAAACTAGTGGTAGAAAAAGCACTGGTAGAATCAATAAGAATTTCTATGGATATCTTTTTACAGCTCCTTTTATTATAGGATTTCTTTTATTTAGCCTTTATCCCTTGATTTATACCTTCTATTTAAGTATCACAAATATGACATTAATGAGCAGAAGCTACGAAGTGATAGGACTTGAAAATTTCACAAAACTATTTTCCGACAAGTATTTCTATCAAGCCCTAGGAAACACATGGAAGCTTTGGCTTTTAAACTTTATACCACAGATAGGCATTGCAATGCTTTTGGCAGTATGGTTCACCAATAACAGATTGAAAATAAAATTTACTGGTGTATGGAGAGCCGTTTTTTATTTGCCGAACCTCTTGATGCCGGCAACCATAGCCGTAATGTTTTTTAGCTTTTTTTCACTGTATGGGCCTGTAAATCAGTTTACTGTACGGGCTGGGATCATAAATGACGCTATAGATTTTTTTAGGAGCAATGGGTGGGCTCAAACAATCCTAGTTTTCGTTCAGTGGTGGATGTGGTTTGGATCAACACTTATCATACTAATGGCGGGGATGACTTCTATTTCTCCAACATATTATGAGGCTGCAATGGTTGATGGTGCAAGTGCTTGGAATATGTTCACCAGAATAACCTTACCCCTTTTAAAGCCTGTTTTGGTTTATACCATGGTAACATCGCTGGTTGGGGGGATGCAGATGTTCGACATACCCTATATGCTTACAGATGGACGTGGCTCACCAAATGGCTCGATTATGACTATGAATGTACTGATGTATATGAAGTTTGCCAGCAATAAGGGACATATTGGCGCTGCTTCCAGTGTTGGAGTAATGATATTTATAATAACCTGCATCGCTGCGTTGCTAGTCATTAAGGCTCTGAGTGAGAGAGAGCATAAGCCTGGTAAAAGGGCAGTAAAAGTATTCGCAAAGGGGGATTTAAAGGCATGAGTTATAATACTAGGACTATATTAATGCGTATCTTTGTATATACAGTACTGGTTATTATTTTTGTTGTTTGTGTATTACCTTTGTGGATTATGTTGGTAAATGCAACTCGCTCAACCTCAGAAATCCAACAAGGCATCAGCCTAATTCCGGGCAGCAATTTGCTGGTAAACTGGAATACCTTAACTGGTCGAGGCTTTAACATTGTGCATGGTCTCTTTAACAGCACTGTAATCTCTGTATCAGTTACAGTATTAACTGTATATTTTTCAATGATGTTTGCCTATGCAATTCATGTTTACGATTTTTCTTACAAAAAGTTCATATATGCTTTTGTAGTGCTTCTTGTAATGGTCCCAACACAGGTTTCGGTCATTGGTTTTTATCGCTACATGGCTGCATTTCATCTCACAAATTCCTATTTACCTTTGATTTTGCCGGCAATAGCTGCACCAAGTGCAATATTCTTTGCGAAGCAGTATCTTGAATCTGTGGTTGTAAAAGAACTGATAGATGCAGCCAGAATAGATGGCTGCGGGGAATTGGGGATTTTTCATAGAATAATGCTTCCAATTGCCAAGCCTGGTGCATTTACATTGGGTATATTTGCCTTCGTAGGCTCTTGGAATAATTTTTTCACACCCTTTATCATGATTTCCAAGATGAACAAGTATACCTTGCCCATGCTGGTTCAAACCCTGCGGGGAGACACCTATAGAACGGAATATGGAAGTATATATTTAGGTTTGGCAGTATCAATTATTCCTATCATTATTGTCTATGCCATATTCTCGAAATATATTGTGAATGGCATTGCTATGGGGGCAGTAAAAGAGTAACTTAAATGCAAAAGGTAGGTGGCTAATATGATAAAAAACCCTGTGCTTACGGGATTCCATCCTGATCCAAGCATGATATGTGTTGATGGTACCTTCTACATTGCAAACTCTACGTTTGAGTATTTTCCGGGGATAGCCATTTCTGCTTCAAAGGATTTAGCAAATTGGGAGAGCATTGCAGCTCCACTAAATACAACTAGTATGTTAAATATGATGGGCAATCCAAGCTCTGGAGGAATATGGGCGCCATGCTTGACATACTGCGATGGGTTGTTTTATTTGGTATTTACTGATGTGAAGAGCTGGGCATCTGGTCCATTTAAGGATACACCGAATTATATTATTAAGTCCGCGTCAATTGAAGGACCGTGGAGTGAACCAATATTTATAAATTGTTCTGGTTTTGATCCATCACTTTTTCATGATGATGATGGAAGAAAATATATTGCAAATATGGAGTGGGATTATAGAAAGCAGGGAGACAATCAGTTTACTGGCATTTTACTTACGGAATTAGATCCCATAACTTTAAAGCCGATTGCTGACCCTATAAAGATATTTAAAGGCTCAGAAAGAGGTTTGGTTGAAGGTCCACATCTATATAAAATAGATGGCTATTATTATCTGATTACTGCTGAAGGTGGTACATCTTATGAACACGCTGTCACTGTCGCTCGTTCCAGGAATATTGATGGTCCCTATGAGCTTCATCCAAATGTGCATTTAGTAAGTGCAAAGGACGCACGAAATGCAGGTATTAAAAAGACAGGGCATGGAAGTATTTGCATGGGTCCTGGTGGAAGATGGTGGGCAGCTTTCTTGTGTGGAAGACCCTTAGATGAAAGCATGAGATGTCCATTAGGACGAGAAACGGCTTTGGCTGAGGTTGTGTGGAAAGAGGGTTGGCCATATCTTAAGGATGGCGGCATAGTAGCAAAAGATCAATTCCAGGGATATGGAGAGCAGCATCCACAGAGGTTATTTGACTATGATTTTAACAGCAAAGCTTTTATACAGGATTTCATGTCCTTGCGTACACCGGCCGAGTATATGATTCTTGAAGATGGAAGACTTAGGCTATTTGGCAGTGAGTCCTTATCCTCCTTGCATCATCAAAATATGCTGGTTCGCAGGCAGATGGACTTTTGCTTTGAGGCTGAAACTTGCTTAGAATTTCAATTTAATCATTT
>JARBUB010000251.1 GCA_029239905.1 Clostridia bacterium | reverse complement strand
TTCCTGATCACTATTGCAATCCCGAAGAAGCTTGGTATAGCCTTCGATGGATGTCAGCGGTGTTTTAAACTCATGGGATATATCTGAAATGAAGCTGTTGCGCAGCATTTCCATACCGGCAAGCTCTTTTGTCATTTTGTTGAAATTATCCAAAAGCTGTCCAATCTCATCCTTGCGGTTATGCTTGATGTAGACTTCAAAATCACCTTTCGCTATTTTCTCCGCTGCTGAGGTAAGCTTCTTAATTGGCTTTACGATGAGCCACGCTGCAATCAGCATGATGACAGTACCGCAAAATATTGAAAACAGATTGTAGTACAAAATAAGGCTGCGGAAGTCGGTGAACATACTATTACCCTTCAGAAAGGAAACAATATACATATCATTTGCTTTTACAACACCGATAGGAATCTTTAAATTGAGTTTGCCTACAATTTTACCGTGAAGCGTTATGGGTTGGTTTTCAGCTGCAGCTAAGTTTTCCATAGAAAGCCTGTAATCCCTGAGCAAATCATCTGTATTGCTGTAGAATTTCACAGCGATAAAGTTTGTGGTGTACAGCTTCTCTATATCAGAGGCAGTTATTTTATCCTTTTCATAAACTTCTTTGGCAGCACTGGCAACCCCACTAAGTGAATTTGAAAGCTCACTCATCAGGACTGACTCTGTAAGAGTTCCCACGATTAAACCTGAAACAAAATTACCAAAGAAAATGATAAATATAAAGAAAAACACCAGCTGCGCATAAATAGATTTTTTCAAGGATTGATTACCCCCTTGTAGCCAAGTCCTCTGACAGTAACGATCTCAAACTCAGAGAACTCTCCAAATTTCTCTCTCAAACGCTTAATATGGACATCCACTGTACGTTCATCTGCTTCACTGTCAAAGCCCCATATATCGTCCATAAGCTCTTGGCGGGTAAATATCTTCTTGGGGTATGAAAGCAGCTTGTACAGCAAATAAAACTCTTTCTTAGGCAATATGATTGTATCTGAGGACATTCGCACTTCTAAGCTATCAAAGTCAAGGACGATATCTTTAATCCTTATCTGCTTTTCATTAGAAATTTTACTTCTGCGCAGCAGCGCATTTACGCGCAATATTAGCTCTTCCATGTCCACCGGCTTTGTCATATAGTCGTCTGCACCTAGTCCAAAGCCCATTTTTTTATCAGAAAAGGTATCCTTGGCAGTCACCATGAGTATAGGCATATTAAACTGTGCATCCCGAAGCACCTTTGTAAGCTCATAGCCGTCCATTTCAGGCATCATGATGTCAGCAATGACTAAATCTGCGTTTGTGCCGGATAAGACCTCTAAGGCTTTTTCCCCGTTTTCAGCTTGAAGTACATGGTATCCCTCTTGCTTCAAATAGATTTCCATTAATTTTCTAATATTTTCATTATCATCAACCAGAAGAATATTTACCATAATACGCATCACCTTTCACCAGTATTCTATCACAAAGCCTTATTTATTCATATCTTAATGCATCAATAGGATCAAGCTGTGCTGCCTTGTTGGCAGGATAATAGCCAAAGAATACACCGATTGCCATTGAAAAAGTAACTGTAAGAAGGATTGTCGGTATAGAGAAGGAAGGAGCTGCACCAAGAAGCTTGCTTCCTAGCATTCCTAACAATAATCCCAATACCAAACCGATAAGACCACCCACAAGCGCGATAATCATAGCTTCTGTGATAAACTGCATGCGTATGTGGAAGTTCTTTGCGCCTAAGGCTTTTCGAGTACCTATTTCCCGGGTACGCTCTGTAACAGATACCAACATGATATTCATAACGCCTATGCCGCCAACCAACAAGGAGATCGCCGCTATGATTGCAATGGCTAAGGAGATGGTAGAAAGCATAGAGGAGGCCATTTCGATTTGGCTTGCCATGTTAATTGTAGATACTTCCCACTTCGGATTTTTCTCATAATATTTCGCGAAGAATTCTTTAATATCCTTTGTAAATTGATCAGCATCCACATTGGTATTACTCATAATGGTTGCATTGGAATAATTTTTAATGGTTTTACTCTGCTTTGCCAGGGTAATAGGTATATACATAGAAGTCTGTGTATCCTTTTCTGAAGAGGAGGAAGCCCCTATAAACATTGCAGATTCTGAATGCTTATAAACACCTACGATGATATATGTTTTTATTTCACCTGCCTCGTAAAATTTAATTTCCTGCCCTATAGGATTGACACTTTTTCCAAATATATTATTGACAAGTTTATCAGAGACTACAGCTACACTTTTTCGTCCTGCTGTATCACGGTCATTGATAAATCTACCGCTCAGCAGTTCAACATTATTTACCTGCAAATAGCCTGGATTGACTCCGGAAACGGCAACATTCGCATAAAGTCTTTCATCCTTAACCTGACCAGAACCTACTGATTCAGTAAGACTGATGGCAGCTACCTGGTCTTTGAACTGCTCTTGGAAGGCTTCAAGCATTTCTGGAGTTATAAGATCTTCATCCTCAGCAGAAGCGCTTGAGCCCATGATATTTGCCCTTGGGTCACGAGGATTTCCAACATTACTGTCTTTTTCACGGACATTGATCCTAAAATTGTTTGTACCGATACCCTGCATTTCTGTTGTAATAGAAGAGGAAAGTGAATCCCCTACGGATATGATTGCGATTACAGATGCGATACCTATGATGATACCAAGCATAGTAAGAAATGCACGCATTTTGTTTGAACGTAAGCTTTCTAGAGCCAATACTAAATTTTCTTTAAAGAACATCTTTTTTCACCTCTTCTATTTAAGCCATGGGCGTGTTCGGCACATCACTTAGTATTCTGCCATCCCGGATTGTAATGATTCGCTGCGTCATTTGCGCAACCTCCATGCTGTGGGTAATAACTAATATGGTTTTCTTTTTTTCTTTGTGAACTTTTTTAAAAATATCCATGACCATATCGCCGGTTTTTGAGTCAAGAGCGCCGGTGGGTTCGTCAGCAAGTATGATAGATGGGTCGTTTACGAGAGAACGAGCTATGGCAACTCTCTGTTTCTGACCACCGGAAAGCTCATTGGGCAGGTGATGGATTCGATCGCCCATTCCTACCAGTTCAAGCAATTCTTTTGCACGTCTGGCCCGTTCTTTTAAACTTACTCCTGCATACAGCATGGGCAATTCCACATTTTTTAAAGCATTGGAACGTCCCATCAAGTTGAAAGATTGAAAGACAAAGCCTATTTTTTTGCCTCTGATGTCGGAAAGCTCATTTTGCGTCATGCTGTGAACAGGCACGCCATCAATGGCGTATTCTCCTGATGTAGGACGGTCAAGAGCACCTACAATATTCATAAAGGTGGACTTGCCGGAGCCTGATGCACCAACAAGCGCAACAAACTCACCATCTTCTATTTTTAAATTAACATTATCTAATACAAGCAGCTCATTGGGAGTGCCAATGAAATATTTTTTTTCTAAGCTTTTTACTTCAATCATCGATATCCTCCTATTTGCCTACCAGTACATTCATGCCGTCTTTCAGGTCAGGTGAGCTGATTTCGACATACATGTCCGTTTCCATTCCTGTTTCAACCTGGATCTTTTTAGTGGAGCTTTGAGACTTGCCATCCTTTTGTGCTGCTTCAAGTGCCTGTATCCATTGGCTGTTATTTGCTTCTGTTGTTATAGCGTCGTAAGGTACTGAATAAACGCCTTTTTTCTCATTCAGCTTAATGGTTAATCGCACATTCATGCCGATTTTAATGTTTGGATCCTTGTCCTTCATGGTTATTTCAGTATCAAATTGAACATTGGATGAGGAAGCAGTATTTCCGCTGGCATCCTTGATTGCAGTCGGTGCAATTTGTGAAACAGCACCTATGAATTGCTTATCACCTGTGCTGTCGGACTTGATAATGACCTCTTGGCCAAGCTGGATGAGACTGATGTCATATTCTCCTATGGCAGTTGAGACAATGAGGTTATCTGTATCCTCAATGACGAACAATAGACCGGTTGCAGAGCCATTTTCTTTTGCATTTACCATGGTGATTGTTCCATCCATAGGTGCTGTTATTTTAGCATCACTCAGTGTTTTCTTTTGCTTCTCAAGGGTTACTTTTTGAATTTCGATATTATTTTTTGTTGTCGTTGTATTTTTGTTTTTAATGTTTTGCAGAGCAGCTTGTGCATTATCATAGGAAAGCTTTGCTCTTTGCAAGGTCGATTCT
>JARBUB010000250.1 GCA_029239905.1 Clostridia bacterium | reverse complement strand
TATAAAGGACGTGACGTCAAGTTATTGGGCAGCAGAGGATATCAAAGTGATAGCCGCCCTAGATATAATAAGTGCAGTAGATACCAATTACTTTAGACCACTTAGCTACGTCAGTAGAGCAGAATTTACAAGGGCCATCGTAAAGGCAGCCAGTATACAAGAAAAGGCAAATACAAAGACCAAGGATCTGCTATTTGATGACGTAGAGAAAAACCATCCTTACTTTAGCTTTATAAATACTGCTGTAAGTTCAGGGATAATAAGCGGAACGGGTGATAAGAGATTCAGCCCTGACGATTATTTGACGAAGGCGCAAGCAGCTACTATAATAGTAAGAGCTATGGGCTTAGAGGAATCTTCATCTGCTAGTGCTTCTAAAACTACTTTTGCAGATGATTACAAAATACCGATGTGGTCCAAGAAATCTATAAACATCGCTCGCAGCATGGGAATAGTCATGGGAGATGAAGACAATATGCTGCAGCCAGACAAGGTTATGACTAGAGCTGAGGTTTCGGAAATGATAAACAAGTTTATCAAGTACTTGCAATATGATATTCGTAAGGAATACAGAGAAAAACTAATAAACTACGGTAGATAGGGGAAAGATTATGAGAAAAACATGGAAGTCTTTAATAGCAATTGTGCTCGCTATTTCGTTATTGGCAGCACCGGTAATGGCAGAGGATAATACCTCGGCTCTGATGGGCAAAATTGAAGGTCTGATACAAATAATTCAAACTTATTACTATAAGGATGTAAAGGCTAGCGACCTTATAGACGGAGCTATCAAGGGTATGTTTGGTGTTCTGGATAAACATAGCACTTACTTTACAGCCGAGGAGTATGAAGAGTTCAACTCTGAGATTATTGGAGAATTCTCAGGATTGGGCATATATATAGAGAAGAAGGATGACTACATACAAGTAATTTCACCGATCAAAGGTTCGCCTGCAGACAAAGCAGGGGTATTACCAGGTGACGTTATAATGTATGTTGATGGCAAGGATATCAAGGGCTACTCCACTGAACAAGCAGTGGCTATTATGAAAGGCCAGTCCGGTACAAAGGTTAGAATAGGTATCAGTAGAGAAGGCTCTAGCAACATTACTTATTTTGATATAGTCAGAGCAGTGATAAAAATAAGCCCTATAGAATATGAAATATTGCCAGATAACATAGGATTTATTAAGATTACCAACTTCAATGGCAATGTAATGAGTGAATTGACAAAGGTAATAGCAGAATTTAAAGCAAAAAATGTCAAGGGAATTATATTTGACTTGAGAAATAACCCAGGTGGACTTTTGGATGAGGTAGTGGAAGTATGCAGGGTGCTAATTCCAAAAGGAACCATTGTAAGTGTGAAGGCTAAAAATCAACCTTTAGAAACTTACAGCTCTGAGCTTGATAAAGCACCATTTAAAATAGTAATGCTGGTAAATGAGAATAGTGCATCAGCATCAGAGATAATGGCAGCAGCCATCCAAGATTCTGGGACAGGCAAGTTGGTTGGGGTAAATACTTATGGCAAGGGCACAGTACAATCCGTACTGAAGTTAAATGATGGTTCAGGAATGAAAGTTACAATTGCGAATTACCTGACCCCAAAGGGATTAATTATAGACGGAGTAGGTATCAAACCGGATTTTGAAATACAAAATACAACTTTAGGCACAAGCAAAGAATTTGCTCCCCTTAGCGGACAGAAATCCATAAAATTAAAAGATGTAAGTCTTGAAGTTCTGGGCATGCAGCAAAGACTTAAATCATTAGGTTATCAAGTGGGTTCCTTGGATGGAGTATTCGGCAAGGGTACATTGGTTATAGTGCAGAAGTTCCAAAAAGATAGCAAACTGAAGCTAGACGGCTCCATGGATGCAGACGACATTAAAGTACTAAACGCTAAGTTTGATATCCAAGCCGGCAGCAAAGATGCACAGCTGGACAAAGCAGTTGAAGTAATAAAAGAAATGATAAAGTAATAAACTAAGGGTAGGCAATTTTGCCTACCCTTAGTTTATAGCGGTAGCTGGCATACTAAAGACCAAAAGATATTACCAGAGTACATATGATTGTACTCAATTTGTAATAATATCTCCGCAGGGGATAGGTTTTCATGCCCGACCTCAATAACTTGAAACAACCCCTAATATATTGTTTAATATATATTAAAATGATTTTAAATTTACATACGAAACTAAACGAAGGATGGAGGGTTAAATCTATGTCACATACCAAATACATTTTTGTCACAGGTGGAGTTGTTTCCTCGCTGGGAAAAGGAATTACTGCTGCTTCATTAGGAAGGCTTCTTAAAAGCCGTGGACTCAAGATAAGTCTACAAAAAATGGACCCATACTTAAATATTGACCCTGGCACAATGTCACCTTATCAACATGGTGAAGTATTTGTTACTGATGACGGTGGAGAAACCGATTTGGACCTTGGGCACTATGAGAGATTTACAGACATAAACGTCACCAAAAACTGTAGTGTTTCATCAGGTAAGATTTATTGGTCAGTTATTAATAAAGAAAGAAAAGGCGACTATCTGGGAGCAACTATTCAGGTTATCCCACATATCACAAACGAGATAAAGTCAAGGATATATAGAGTGGCAAAGGAAAGCAACCCGGATGTAGTTATTACGGAAATTGGTGGAACTGTCGGGGATATTGAGAGCTTGCCTTTTCTTGAAGCTATCAGGCAAGTGAAGTACGAGGTAGGCAGCGAAAATGTATTGTTTATACACGTTACATTAGTGCCATACCTAGAAAAGGCGGGAGAGCTTAAGACCAAGCCGACACAACACAGCGTAAAGGAACTTAGAAGTATAGGCATTCAGCCTGATATCATAGTATGCAGAGCAGAAAAGCCCTTATCCAAAGATTTAAGAGACAAAATAGGTCTATTCTGCAACGTTGATGGCGATTCGGTAGTTCAAAACCTTGATGCAGATACCTTATATGAGGTCCCTTTGATGTTAAATAAGGAAGGTTTGGACACCTTGGTAATAAAGAAACTGAACCTTAAATGCGGTCAAGCGGATTTGAAAGAGTGGATTGAAATAGTAAATAAGGAAAAGAATCCAAAGCATGAAGTTACCATAGCTCTTGTAGGCAAATACGTTGAACTGCATGATGCTTACAAATCAGTTACAGAAGCTTTGGGCCATGGCGGTTTAGCCAATGACTCAAAAGTACATATAAAGTGGGTTCACTCCGAAGAGGTAAATTATGACAATTACAAGGAGTTGCTAAACGACGTAAACGGCATAATAATACCGGGAGGCTTTGGCAACAGAGGTATAGAAGGTAAAATTCTGTCTGCCAGATATGCTCGTGAAAACAAGGTGCCTTACTTCGGAATATGCTTAGGCATGCAGATTGTAGTTATCGAATACGCTAGAAATGTCTTAAATCTCAAGGAGGCACATAGCACAGAACTGGATGAGGAAACACCTTTTGGGGTAATCCACCTAATGCCAGAGCAAGAAGATGTAGATGAAAAGGGTGGTACTATGAGACTAGGACTTTATCCATGCAAGCTTTTTAAGGATACAAAGGCTATAAATGCCTATGGTGAAGAGCTTATATTTGAGAGACATAGACATAGATATGAGTTTAATAATGAATACAAAGCTTTGATGATTGAAAAGGGATTAACTATTAGTGGCCTTTCTCCCGATGAAAGATTGGTTGAAATGGTAGAATTGAAGGATCACCCGTGGTTTGTAGGTTGTCAATTCCACCCAGAGCTAAAGTCCAGACCAAACAGACCCCATCCGCTGTTTAGGGAATTCATCAAAGCAGCCCTAGAATTCAAATAATCGATATTTAGTAATATACCTTGTGTAAGGGTCGGCATCATGCCGGCCCTTTTTTGCGCCCAAAAGTCATATAAAGTTTTAATAATATTAGACCATGAACATGCATAGTATTGAATAAGTTGTAATACTAAGGAGATGATTTACTGATGGATGATAAGTATTTTGATGCCTGCCAGCTATTGGAGCAAAACAAGATTAATGAGGCATACGAAGTATTTAATAGCATATTGCAGCAGGACGGGGGATGTTACATGTCCCTAAACAAACTAGGAGTTATTTTTGCTATGCAAAACAATCACGAAAAGGCTTCGGAGAGTTTCAAAAGAGCCCTTGAGATACAGCCAAATTATGCACCTGCCATAGTTAATTTGGGCAACCAGTCCCAAGAGCAGGGGGATAACCAAACTGC
>JARBUB010000249.1 GCA_029239905.1 Clostridia bacterium | reverse complement strand
TTGCGACATATCTGAGCTGAATATTTCGTTTATATTGAATTTAGAAATATAAAAGTCTAGTTTTTCTTTATTTATAACTTTTCTCATTTATTTTTCCTCTTTTTTATCATACTAAACTAATAATATTATAGCATATCTTGGTATGACATATGTCATACTACCCTTCACTCTACTTGTGCTAAATTAAATTATAGGGGGTTTTTTTATGTATAAACTTTTTTCTGCTTTTATAGGCGTTCTAATCACTATAATGATCCTACTAAACGGAGTTCTTTCGCAAAAGCTTGGCAATTACTCATCGACATTTATTATTCATTTGCTAGGTTTAACCTTGATGAGCTTCATCGTGATAGCTAAAAAAAATAAAATCAGCTTCAATAAAAATATTCCTATCTACTTATACAGTGGTGGAATTCTAGGTGTTTTCACCATTTTATTTAACAACATCAGCTTCAATCTTTTAGGGGCCTCCCTGACATTGGCTTTAGGCTTGTTGGGTCAATCCATTTGCTCTTTAGTGATAGATCATTATGGTGTTCTTGGCATGAGGATTTCTAAATTCAAAAAAGAAAAGCTTATAGGCTTGATTATTATTGCCTCAGGCATCGTAATCATGACCATATATTAGAGGGGGAAAGTATGTTAATAGCTATTGTAGTTGCTATTACCGCAGGTGCCAGCATCGTAATTGCAAGAAATGTAAACTCAATTTTAGCAGAAAAAGATGGCCTATTGACTAGTACCTTCTTCAATTACGCAACAGGCTTCTCGCTCTCCGCTGTATTCCTATTGATTAGCAGTGAATCAATAAAACAGTCATATGATTTAATGGGTACAGTTCCACTTTGGGCGTACTTAGGCGGTCTATTCGGTGTTGCAGTTGTGGCAATTTCTAATATAGTCACTTCCAAGATTTCCGCCTTTTATATGTCTCTAATCATTTTTGTAGGACAGCTTTTCACAGGTATAATCATTGACTACTTTGCCCTAGGTATTTTGTCCATTGGGAAAGTACTAGGCGGATTATTAGTGGTTGCTGGGCTTATTTATAATTTATATGTTGATAAATAAGTTAAAGGGCATATAACCTTTCGTTATATGCCCTTTAACTATTTACCGAAGACTTTCAATAGACCTTTGCGCCCATTTCGAATCCTTAAGTATTGCTCTTCCTACTCCAATTAAATCTGTTTTTCCTTCAGCTAACAGCTTCTCAGCAGCATTTATATCCGTAATTCCCCCCGTAAGTATTACAGGTATTGAAACTACCCTTTTGATTGCTTCCGTTAATGGTGCAAAGTAACCTTGTTTTTCTGCCAGCTCTGCTACATTATAGCCTGAGAATCCACCGGAAATATCAAGCATGCTTATTCCTGCCTTTTCAAATTCTCTTGCTGCGATTTGGCTGTCTTCAATAGTGATTCCTCCATCCATAAAATCTGATGCTCCTAATCGAAGCAAAATAGGGAAATCATCACCAACTTCGATACGTACTGCTTCAATAATCTGAATGTGGATATGAATTCGTCCAAAGATATCGCCGCCGTATTCATCTGTGCGCTTATTGGTTAGAGGGGAAAAGAATTGGTTTAGTAGATATCCATGGGCAGAATGAATTTCCACTCCATCAAAGCCAGCCTCTTTTACACGGCGAGCTGCTTCTTTGAAGCCTTGTACAATATCTGCAATTTCTGCAGTTGTTAGTTCCTTAGGTATATTGCCCCTTCGCGGGTTCGGCACAGCAGATGGACCAACAGGAGTGGTGCCGATAACCTCCATTGTTGCTGCACTTCCGGCATGATTAATCTGCATAACCGCTTTGGAGCCATTCTTATGAATAACCTCCGCCAAACGTTTTAGCTGCGGAATCATACGATCTTCGGCAATAGACATCTGCTGTTCGCTTGCCTTTCCGACTGGCATAATAAAGCTGTGTTCAATAATAATAAGAGAAATGTATCCTCCCTCTGACTTTTCTGCATAATAATCTATAATCCCCTGACTCACCTGGCCATCAGCCTCTGCCTTGGAAGTAGCCATAGGCGGCAATACCAAACGATTGTTTAATGTAAGCTTACCCGCATGAATAGGTTGAAGCATAAATTTCAAATTAAAAACCTCCTTTATACTGTATGTT
The DNA here is from genome assembly GCA_029239905.1 of Clostridia bacterium. Lineage (GTDB taxonomy): Bacteria > Bacillota > Clostridia > Lutisporales > Lutisporaceae > GWB2-37-7. The sequence goes on along the minus strand of JARBUB010000249.1, from coordinate 2,109 downwards.
GTGAAAAATTCATTTTTGATAATGCAAATCGGATGCTTCTGCTGATTTTGTATATAATAAATCTTTTTCGCAACTATATATTAAGATTATCTCATATTCTAATCTTAATTATTACATAATTTTCATGTTGACATGTTTATTTGTATGCATTATAATCATGTATAATTAATTAAAAAACGCGAATAACTATGAAGAGAAGAGTACGTAGTGGAAGTAGTCAAAGCGAGTCGGTGATAGTGAGAGCCCGATACAAAGCCTATACTGAAGAACATCTCTGAGTTTCTAACCGAAATCCTATTGGAAAGTAGACTTAGACGGAGCCGAACCGTTATTGATTGGACAGTATCGAATTATTTCCGTACTGATAGAGGTGAGCTATACAGCTAATTAGGGTGGTACCGCGAAGTCAGAGTCTTCGTCCCTTTCGGGATGTAGGGCTCTTTTTTATTTGAATTTATATGTGAAAGGATGAATTATTATGAAAGAATTAACACTACCACAAGGATATGCTCCTAAGTTAAGCATAAGAGAAACTGAGGTGGCTATCAAAACAATAAAAGATTATTTTGAGCACGCTTTGGCAGAAGCACTTCATTTAACAAGAGTTTCCGCACCGCTTTTTGTGAGAACAGGCAGAGGTATAAACGATAACCTAAATGGAATTGAAAGACCTGTAAGCTTTGACGCAATGGTTATAAAGGATTCTGATATCGAGATTATACAGAGCTTGGCAAAGTGGAAACGTATGGCGCTGCAAAGATACGGCTTTGATATGGGCGAGGGTCTTTACACTGATATGAATGCTATTAGAAGAGATGAGGTCTTAGACAATCTTCATTCCATATATGTGGACCAATGGGATTGGGAAAAGGTTATATCAAAGGAAGACAGAACAGAAGAAACTCTTTTCGATACTGTAAGAAAGATATATGAAGTATTTAAAAAAACCGAGGACCAAATTTGCAGTTTATATCCTCACATAGATAGAATTCTTCCTGAGGAAATATTTTTCATCAGCACGCAAGAGTTGGAAGACCTATATCCTGGATTAACACCAAAAGAAAGAGAAAGTGCTATCGCAAAGGAAAAAGGTGCAGTATTTATAACCAAAATAGGCGGCGTACTTACTTCAGGCATCAAGCATGATGGAAGATCTCCTGATTATGATGATTGGACTCTAAACGGAGACATCATATTCTGGTATCCTGTTCTGAATAGAGAGATTGAGCTTTCCTCCATGGGCATTCGTGTTGATGAAGCCGCTCTACTGAAGCAATTGAAAGAATCAGGCTGTGAGGATCGAAAAGGTCTTGAATATCACAGACTTCTGCTGGAAGGAAAGCTTCCATATACTATCGGCGGAGGAATTGGCCAATCGAGAATTTGCATGTTTTTCCTGAGAAACGCCCATATTGGCGAAGTCCAAGCAGGCGTTTGGCCAGAAGAGATGCTTGAGGAATGCGCTATGTCCGGCATAGCATTGTTGTAAATTTTATAGTTTAATCGTATAAGTCATTATAGATATAAGTCGTACAAAGTGCGTCTTATATCTATATATGTTACGAAAAAAATTATCATATACAAAATCAGTAGAAGCATCCGATTTGTATTATCAAACATGTATTTTTCGCAACATATGGACAGAGGAAAATGTTTTGCACTATGTGATTTAATGTAAAAGGTTTAGTGCGAAACATATATTAAATTGTAATCAAACTGTAATTGACATTAATATCCAACAAATGTATACTTGAATTCCGGTCAAATTTCAACTCATAAAAACTCTCAATTCTTATTGAAGGAGGGATATAAAATGATTCAAGTCGAGGGCTTAAATAAAAGCTTTAAGGTTGCCAAAAGAAATGCCGGCATAAGCGCCGCAGTGAAATCCCTATTTTCTCCCAAATATTCGTACACACAAGCCTTGGAGGATATTTCCTTCAACATAGGCGAAGGGGAAATCGTGGGGTACATAGGTCCAAATGGTGCGGGAAAGTCCACCACAATCAAAATAATCAGTGGTATCCTTATACCAGACAGTGGAAGATGCAATATACTTGGAAACGTACCCTGGAAAAACAGAGTAAATCATGTTAAAAACATAGGTGT
>JARBUB010000248.1 GCA_029239905.1 Clostridia bacterium | reverse complement strand
AATCATGAATCCGATTATCTAAAGGGATTTGTAGGTAGCATCTACACTGGCCAAAGCTGGGATCCATTACCTGATAACGAATATAAGAAACTTGATTCAACATTAAATAAGTGGAAAGTTCAAAATTTTTCTTCACTCTTTAACAATCTTCTTGGAAGACCTGCAAACACATATGATATAACGATTCAAAATGTAAAAAGAAATTCGCTGCGAGTTTATGTTCCTTACGGTCTGATTTCAAAACCTGAAGAGCTGCCAGGTATTGATTTTATAAATGATGGGTTTTTAAGATCTAACAATGCATTATTCGGAGCAAGCGAATACAGTATGAAAGCCACTAACCTACAAATAGATGCATGGAAGATATCAGAGTCACTCATGGGAGCATTCATATCAGAGCAATCATCCTTTATTAATGCAGCAAATGAGTATAAAGATTTTGTATATTCGCACTATACTCAACTCCCGGAAATACTGAATGAAAAGTTAGATAATTACCGCCATGAAAATAATTTGTATGCCGAAAATTATCTTACACCTAACGCGTTTGCAAATGCGGTCATTAATAAAATACACAATGAAAATACCTATAGTCTTTCACCGGGTATGACACCAGCAGAGCGTGATTTTGTAGAGTATTTTCTATTTGAAAATCATAGAGGATATTGCATACATTTTGCTTCTGCCACAGTTGCTCTGCTACGGTCTGCGGGAGTTCCTGCCCGCTATGTTGAAGGGTATGCAGTATCTCCAAGTGACTTTGAAGACAATGATGATTGGGCAAATATTCCAGATTCACGTTCGCATGCATGGGTGGAAATTTATCTTAGCGCAGTTGGTTGGGTTCCTGTAGAGGCAACACCGGGTGCTCAAAGGGGAATAATTGATCATGAAGCTGCTGAGGCGGAAACTAATTCTGCCAGCAATCCTTTAGATGATGAAGTTATTGATGATCAAGGGAATATCCATGAACCTTCTCCAACTGATGATCCGTTTGATGAGGAAAACAGTGAATCCGACTATACAGAAGAGCAAAGTTCAACTACAAGTCCTGAAATGAATACTATAATGCGGATATTCTCAATTTTAGCAATACTTGGTTTACTGACAACAGTCCTTCTATACAACAGAAAATTGAAAGTTTCTATGCGACATAAACTTTTTACTCAACAAGATAATAGTAAAGCAGCAATTGCAGTATATGAGTATATTGTGAAGCTATATGCGTATGCAAAGCCCAATGGAACAGCTGACTGTAGGATTCCTAAGGATCTATATAATCTAGTACTAAAAGCGCGATTCAGTCAGCATATGCTAACAGAACAGGAGTTAAAGAGAATATTGGCTTATGCAGAAAATCAAGCGATTGAGATTAAAAAAACAGTTTCGTTATTCAAACGGTTCATTGGCAAATATGTTTATATATTGTTTTAACTAAGGTGCAAGCAGCGCTAATATACTTAACGCTTCAATATATTATTAAGTAACAAAAAAGCAAGGCTACGAAAACTTGGCGTAGGATGACTTGCTTTTTATTTGAGATAAATTTGTTTAACTACACTTATAAATTAAAACCACAAAGCATTGTAAAGACTTTTTGGAAATAGAATGGAGATAGATTTATAATCAAAAATTTATAAAATTGTAAATGTTTTACCATATCAATTTAAAGATATAATCCCATTAAAAACACTCCAAGTTCAAGAATACATTTTATTCTGCTCTATCATTCTCTACAAAAAGCTCTGAAAAAAGTCATGGTCTTGGTGTTAAGAGCATTGAATTATTTTTATGTTGCAAAGTTATTCGACATTTAATTTAAGATTAAAGTATAAAATGAATATAAGAACAAATGCTGAATATTTATATTGAAAACTTTATATAAGAGAGGAAGGTAATAATTAATTGAAAATTATATGTTTAACGTAGTTGCCTTAATTTAAGAAAGCTGGTGTATAAACAGACATATGGATCGTTTTATGTTTCCCAAAGGAGGTGCATAGTAAATATATGTTTTTAAATCTCTAAATAAATAAAACCACTTTTAAAAATAGGAGGATATCAATGAAGTATAAACTAGTATGTCTACTAACAATTGCATCCATGATTATTGGAAGCATGACAACTAATATATATGCAATATCTGCAGCTGATGGAAATATAAATAGCGGACAAAAATTTGTTCAAAAAAAGGACAATCTACCTGACCCACTGACAACGAAACAGCTTGATTTAAAAAAGAAAGCGCTGGAAGCGAAGCTAAATGGTAAAGCATCCGGTAAAACTCATGAAGTTGCCAAAGGCCGGTATGTTGAGCTGAAACGGGAAGGTGAGGGAGCAATATGGACTGTTTTAGGCGAATTTGCCGATTTTGAGCACAACAAAATAGCAGAACCTGATCGTACTGTAGATAATTCAACGATCTGGGAACCTGACTTCAGCAGAGATTATTTTTATGAACTGCTTTTCAGCGACACTCCTGATGTAAACTCCATGCGTAACTATTATAAAGAGCAGTCTTCCAACCGTTACACTGTCTATGGTGATGTTACAGATTGGATTAAGGTACCACATGAGGCTGAATATTACGACGACAATCCTGATTCAAATGTATGGCTTTTCCTGGAGGACACAGTCAATGGCTGGTATGAGGAACAAATTGTAGCCGGCATGACTCATGAAGATATAAATGAGTACCTAAAACAGTTTGATGTTAGAGATCGTTATGATTACGATGGGGACGGAGATTTTGATGAGCCAGATGGTTACATTGATACCTTCCAGTCGGTGCATGCAGGCGAAGGTGAAGAAGCCGACGGCGGAATTTTAGGTGATAAAGCTATATGGAGCCACAGCTGGTATGCTCGAAGCGGACTGATTGGTGAAGCAGGACCATCTTTCAATAAGGCAGGCGGCATCAAGATTGGCGATAGTGATTACTGGGTTGGTAAATATACCATTCAGCCTGAAAACGGCGGTGTTGGAGTTTTTACACACGAGTATGGCCATGACTTAGGTTTACCTGACCTTTATGACACTTCCGGTGGTGAAAATGGTACTGCTTTCTGGACTCTTATGTCCTCAGGCTCATGGATGGGCGATGGCACAAAGGATATCGGTTCTAAATCAAGCCACATGGGAGCTTGGGAAAAGTTACAATTCGGATGGTTAAATTATGAAGTAGCAAAAGCAGAAAAAAAACAAATGTCATACAAATTAGGTCCAATGGAGTTCAATACAAAACAAGCACAGGCTTTGTTCGTGGTTTTGCCGGAGAAGTCAGTAGTCTCTGACATCGGTGAACCGTATGATGGCTCAAAATTCTACTACAGCGGCTCTGGTGACAACCTAGACAACTTTATGACTAAGCAATTTACCGTCACTTCCGGTGCAGCCATATCCGCAATGGTAACCTACGACATTGAGCTGAATTGGGACTATGCTTACCTTGTTGCTTCAACAGATGGTGGTACAACTTGGACAAATATAGATACAAATCTATCAACTGACACTGACCCTAATGGTCAAAATTATGGCCATGGTATAACAGGTGTTTCTGATGAATGGGTTGAATTAACTGCTGATCTCTCAGCTTATGATGGGCAGCCCGTAATTCTTGGCTTCCGCTACTGGACTGATGAAGCTTCTGGCGGAATAGGCTTTATGGTAGATGATATCAAAATCACTGGCAATCCAACAGATGGAGCTGAAAATGATGAAGGTTGGGAATTTGACGGTTTTATGGTTACTACCGGAACAGAATCTGAACTTTTCAGCCACTATTATATAGCTGAAAACCGTACTTACAAAGGCTATGACTCTACACTTAAAGTTGGTCCATACAACTTTGGTTTTTTAAACGATTCTCGCCTAGCAAACTGGGTCGATCACTTTGCTTATCAAGATGGATTGCTAATAAATTATTGGGATACTTCGCAAAGCGACAATGCAACAGCTAAGCACCCAGGACATGGCTTAGTCCTTCCAATTGATGCTCATTACCAAGCACTGAAACGTATTGATGGCAAAATTTGGCGCAACCGGGTCCAGACTTATGACTCCACCTTCACTACTGCTCCTACAGATGGAATTCCTATATTGCACATAAATAGTTTACTATCACCTGTTGAAAGTCTACCAGCAGTAAATGTATTTGACGATCGTATACTGCACTATGATGATGTTAATCCGCTAGGAAGTGTAATACATCCTAATACAGGCACAATTATTGAGGTGCGTTCAATAGATTCTACTGGATTCATGCAAATACAGGTACGTTCGGCAAAATAGGCAAAAAATAAAATTATAT
>JARBUB010000247.1 GCA_029239905.1 Clostridia bacterium | reverse complement strand
CTTCCTTAAGTTTTGGGCATGCAAAGCTGCACTTATAATCAAGTTTGAACTTTTTATACAAAGGCAAATAATAGTTGCCTTTGTATTGATAGTCTTCGATTTCTGCTATAATCTCTACTGGTGCTTCGTTGCTGCTTAAAAACTGATGTCTATATACTATTTTGCCATGATATTGGATTTTAAGATCATAACATCCTTGATCCTTATTGTAGGAGCTAAAATAATTTGTGTTATTATTAAAACTCGCCTTGTATAAGTTAAAATCTATAATACCAAGAACATTTAAGGACATGATCAATACTAAAATAGCTGCCCCTACAAAAAATACTTTTTTTCTGGCACTTAACATATCATTTCCTCCTCATAAAGCTCTACTAAAGTAATGCTTTATAAAATGTATATGCACTAATCTTTTTTATATATTTTTAAAGTTAACATATATGATTCTTACTTGACCCAATTGCTTTATTAAACTCACTTTCTAAAATTTTGTGTGCCTAAATAATTATGTGCTGTTAATATTGTCGTAACAACATTCATCGACCAATTGTCATCTTTCTCAAAATATCCCATTCTATCAAAACCTTCTACAAGTCTTAATCTGTCATATTCAACATATTGCCTCGAGGTTGTAATATTTCCTTGAAGTATATCCAATATTATATATTGTGCTCTTGGATCTCCATTAAATGGCATTCCAATAGAGCTAGGGCATATAAACCTTTTTCCATTAACCTCTTCGTCCATGAACAAATGATAATGACCGAATATGCAAACATCACTTTCCATATGCTCAGCAATCTCAGCAAGTCCCACTATATTAGAAATGTTATTCTCTCTTCTTAAACTATCAACTTCTATAAAGACTTCAACCTCCGATGGATTATGGCACAGATGCATGGAGACTCCTTCCTCTACTATTAAAATATTCGACGGAAGAGATTTCAAAAATGATATCCGCTCTATACCCAATTCATCATATATTTGCCTGTTTATTTCATATATCCAATCAGCATTATCTTCGATTGGAGTAATTAATTCATCAATATTCCCTGATATTATGAAAGACTTTTGGCATTGCTTTTGGTAATTCATCAACAAATCGACTGTTTCGTTAGACCCATAGCCTCCAAAAATATAATCTCCTAGAAAATAAATCATATCTATATCCCTATTCTCGATATCCCTCAATACCGCTTCAAAAGCAATATGATTACTATGTATATCAGCAACTGCTGCTATTCTCATAAATACTTATCACCTCTTGCAATATAGATTAGTATATTGGTAAAGTTTCCTCATGCATATTAAAAACTTAGAAGTTTATTATAACTCATTTGGTATATTGTACCACTAATATATGCAAATTCATATCATATGCCAATGATAGCCTTCCATCAAATCATATACTCAACTACACAAAAAAGAACTGGGTTAATACCCAGTTCTTTTCACTAACTATACGTTCAAATATGTGTTTCCATCCAGCGGTATCAGCACCTGCAATGTTGGGTTGCCGTTTTGCAATCCTACAATATAAACGGTATAAATATTTCCAGACCTCAGATTCGTATTTGGAACAGAAAGAATTGTATTATTGGTGCCTGCCAATCTAGCTTGAAGCTCATAGATACCTGGTCTAACCAGAATATAATCAGTAACTTCCTTGTATTCTACATCACTAAATAATTTAGTTCCATTCGGTAGTGTTATATCCACATGAGGCGTGTTTGGTGATAAATGAGCGATTCTAATATGAGTATCACTTGGGCCGCGCTGTATTGGCGGTTCCTGTACTAAGGTCAATGCAATATCTGCGAGCATACCTGTAACTGCTATAGTAAATATTGATCTTGGTGGAATATTTACATTTGTATCTATTACTGGATTTGCACTTGTGCCAGTTGGGTATGCCTTTATATTATACAAACCGCCTGCCAAAGGTATATACTGAGTAAACTCTTTATAGGTAACATCTTTAGCTGTCAAAACATTATTTACATAAATATCTACACCCGGAGCATTGGGAGAAGCGTGAAGAATTCTAATATAGGAGTTTGTATGGGATACCCTGTATTGCTTATTACAAGGGGATCCGCATGGGCTATTCATATATATCACCTCTATTTATAATTACAATATAATATATCTTATGTGAATATATGATGAATCGTTACAAAAAGAAAGGGCAAATATCATATATTTGCCTGCTTCATTATTTACATATCCTTAAATCCCTCTCCCAAGGTTTCATGTGCATCAACTATTGTCATGAACGCCTTTTGATCAATTTTCTTAACATAGTTTTTTAGTTTTACTACTTGTTTTCTGCCTATTGTTGTTGTAATTATTTCTTTCTCCATATCTGTAAAGGCACCCTTAGCGGTGTAAACTGTTGCCCCCCGGCCTAGCTCATTTAATATAAATACCTTTATAGCCTCAGGATTTGTACTAATGATCATAACCTGCTTACTGATGTTCAAGCCTTCAATTACAGTGTCTATGACAAATCCGTTGATTACGACACCTAAAAGTGCATACATACCAGTTTTTATATCAAAAGCAATGGCTGCCAATAGTGTAATAAGAAAGTCTGATAACAACAAGGACTTACCAATATCTATATGCAAGTACTTATTAATAATCTTTGCAATAATGTCGGTGCCCCCTGTAGAAGCGTTTTGATTGAATATTATCCCCATACCTATTGCAGAAATCATAATCCCAAAAACCAATTCAATAAACATATCTCCAGCAATGGAGCTCTTTATGGGGAACACTTGCTCTAGTATCCAAATCATACCTGACAGACTTAGGCTGGAGTAAATTGTTTTAGCTCCAAACCCTGATCCGAGAAATATAAAAGCGATGATAAATAGAATAATATTCATAGCCAGCATCATAAGTCCTATAGGTAAACCTGGTTCAAACCTTCCTATTACCATAGCAAGTCCACTTACCCCTCCGGCTGCTAAATTACTAGGCACCAAAAAATAATATATGCCCACAGCAACTAATAAACAACCTAAGGTTATCAGTATGTATTCTTTTACTTTATTTTTCATAAAATAAATCCTCCTCTGATGAGTAACCCTAAAACTCCATAAGCTCTGCTCTCAACCCTTTTTCACACTTTTCCAATAGGAGTCTTGTTTCTCTTAATAACTCCAGTTTAAGAGCTTCCTCTAAGGTAAGCCATTTTCGTATTCTCTTCTCCTCACATACTGCATCCTCGCAGTACTCAGCAGCAAAAACATCTGTCTTATAAAACTTGTTATTGTGTTCATGAATAAAAAAGCCTAAGTTTTCTTTAATATTGCATATAACTCCCGCTTCCTCTCCAGCCTCTCGTACTGCTGCGCACATTGCACTTTCACCCTTTTCTAAATGACCTTGGGGTATGATATACAAATTACGATCATTCATTGCTGATATCAAAGAATAGTATATACTAGATTTTTCAATTTTATATATAACGACTCCGGCTCTTTTTATAAACTGCTCAGAATCAATCAGCTTTCTAAAGGGCTCAATTGTCTCATTTGTCTGTTCTTCAATTCCTTCTATATTATAAAAGTCATGCCATTTGATATCCACCAGTTCAAAAACACCTATATTTTCTACTTCAGGTTCAAACCCAGTAGCGGCAATCCCTTCTATGGGAAACGCTAAAAATGTAAGACTTCGTCTATAGATTTTATCGTTATGGAATATCTTTTCAAAGGAAAAGGGCAAAAGCTTTATTTTAAGACCTGTTTCTTCCCATGCTTCTCTTATTGCTGCTTCTTCTAAGGTCTCCCCTCCCTCCAGTCCTCCGCCGGGGATACCCCAAAAGTACCTATCTTCCTTCACTAGATGATGTTTAAGCAGTATATATTCCCCGTTTTCAACTATTACTATCTGAACACGGGTGTCCCTCTTTAACATAAAACCCCTCCTTTAGCATAATTTTAATATTATCACACTTCCATTTATTGGACAAATTTCGATATGAAAAGCAAATTCAAAATATCATATTCCCAATTGTTTTGATTCTGCATATATTGGTATAAATAATTATTTTTAATTTTATGTTGTGCACTATTTGAATGAATGTAAGAGGTTTGTGCAAAACATTTAGTACGTTTTTATTATAGGAGGTTATTATATGCAAAATGAATTTGTAAGTGTTCCCCTAAAAGCTGCTCTTGATGAAATGAGTGTATGGATGCCGATACTATCCGAACACCTAAAATTCCATCGGGGAGGTATTGATCCTAGTTTAAAGCAGGATTGTATTTTTCAGAATCTGGATTACTCAGCAAGACAGATTGA
>JARBUB010000031.1 GCA_029239905.1 Clostridia bacterium | reverse complement strand
AGTCGGTATTCCTGAGAAACTGAACTGAAAGAATGATTCATATAAATTATTACGTCTTGTATCCTGAAAGGGAACGAGAGCGGGGGTTGATTTTATGCAAAACAATTTAACAAAAAAGAGTCTTGGTACAAGGCAGATCGCCGTAATAGGCATGCTTTCTGCCATCACAATGGTGCTTGGTTCTACAGGATTAGGATTTATACCCCTTCCTATGGCCAAAGCAACCATCATGCACATTCCGGTAATTATAGGTAGTATTATTGAAGGTCCTGTGGTGGGAGCTACGATTGGTCTGATATTTGGGCTTTTTAGCATCTTTCAGAATATGACAAATCCCAGCCTGTTGTCCTTCGCCTTTATTAATCCCTTGGTATCAGTTTTACCAAGAGTTTTAGTAGGCATCACGGCATACTATGGGTACAGTTTATTTAGCAAGAAAAACACTACACTTAGCGTTGGTTTAGGCGCTGCGGTAGGTTCACTTACAAATACCTTCGGTGTATTAACCATGATATATGTATTATACGCAGCACAATATGCTTCAGCAAAAGGAATCGATCCAGGTACTACTGCCAAAGTGATATATGGTATAGCCCTCACAAACGGCGTACCTGAAGCAATCGTTGCAGTATTGATTGTGACCCCTATTGCTGTTGCAATTAAGAGAGTACTAAACAAGTAGATAAAATAAACAGGTTGTATTTCTCAGGATGCAGCCTGTTTTTTTGTTCTTAAATTGTTTATGCTAAATATTATTAATGGTATAATGTACCATATGGTATTAAATTTTAGGAGGTCTTATAATGACACACCATGACAACAGATCTAGAGAAGTAGTCAAAAAAGGTATAGGCTTCGGTGCCTGTCTTGCTATGGTAATATCCTTCACCATGTGGAAATCTGTATTTTGGGCTATATTGCATGGGTTGTTGGGTTGGATTTATGTGGTTTATTACCTAATAAAATACGTATACTAAACTAAAATATTAATAGAATTACCAAGGAGGAAAACATATTGAACATAAACTTTGTAACCATTCCAGTAACTTCATTAGATGAAACAATCAAGTTCTATCAAGAGGTATTGGATTTTAAAATTGCAACCAGATTTGGCGCCGGCCCTCAAATGGAAATCGTATTTATGGCAGACGAAAAAGGCAGCCAACTGGAATTCATTCAAAGCGGAAGTAAAAAGGTACAGCATGATGGATTAATCTCTATTGGCTTCAATGTGGATGATATCGAAGCAACTGCAGACCACTTAAGAAAGCACAATGTGAATATAACAGAAGGCCCTCATACACTCCCTAGCGGTGTAAAGCTGATGCATGCCGAAGATTTAAATGGTGTAGGACTGGGTTTCGTGCAAAGACCATAAGTTATTTATACAAACGGGGCAGGTATGAAAACCTGCTCCCTTTTTTTATTTTTACAGCCTGTCATATTAAGTTATACCCCCGCATAAATATTAACAACTAAATTAAAACGGGTTTGAGATTATGAGAGCCCAATTTAAGGCATAGCCTTAGATTGGTGCTCTTTTTGCTTTTTTAAGGAGGGTTTAATATGCATGATGTATTAATAATCGGCGCAGGTATTACCGGTGTATCAATCGCTCGTGAGCTTTCTAGATACGATCTAAAGGTCTGTGTACTAGAAAAGGAGATTGATATTGCCATGGGTACAACAAAGGCTAACAGTGCTATTGTCCATGCTGGCTTTGATGCCAAACCCGGCACTCTAAAGGCTAAGCTTAACGCTTTGGGAAATAGCATGTTTGATCAGCTCTCAAAGGACTTAGATTTTCATTACAGGCAAAATGGCTCTCTCGTACTTTGCTTTGATGAGAATGATCTTGACCATCTCAATCAACTGCTGCAGCAGGGTGAACAAAATGGCGTTCAGGGCTTAATGATTCTAGATAAAGCCGCTTTAATTGAGATGGAACCAAACCTGTCTGATGGGGCCGTCGCAGCTTTATATGCTCCTACAGGAGGCATTGTATGTCCTTACGAAATGGCCTTTGGAATGGCTGAAAATGCCTACTCCAACGGTGTGGAATTCTACTTTGAAAACAAAGTACTGGATATAAAGAAATCCAATGCTGGATTTACAATTAAAACAAATAAGGGCACCTATGAAAGTAAGTTAGTTATCAACGCTGCCGGTGTTCATTCAGATGAAATGAATAACCTTGTCAGTGACAGCAAACTAAGCATCATTCCTCGCAGGGGAGAATACTGCGTTTTTGATAAAGAAGTTGGCTCCTATGTAGATAAAACCATATTTCAGCTTCCAACCAAGCTAGGCAAGGGTGTCTTAGTTACCCCTACAGTAGATGGAAATCTTCTTGTCGGCCCAAATGCAGTTGATATCAATGATAAAGATGATTTAACAACAACCCAAAGCGGTTTAGATGATATCCTGCGCAGGGCTAGCTTATCTATAAAAAAAATGCCTTCACATGCAATCATTGCCTCCTTTACTGGACTCAGAGCCAGGACCGAGGCAGATGACTTTATAATCGGAGAGGTTTCTGATGCGAAAGGCTTCATAAATGCAGCAGGCATTGAATCACCTGGGCTAACTTGTTCCCCTGTCATAGGCATTATGGTAAAAGATATGGTTGTAGATATGTTAAAGCCTCAGGAAAAAGAATGCTTTAATCCAATAAGAAAAGGCATATCAAGGTTCACTGAGCTAAATGATGAGGATCGCCAAAACCTTATAGAAGCAAACCCAGCCTATGGGAATGTTATATGCCGTTGCGAAACAATTACGGAGGGCGAGATATTGTCTGCAATACACCGTCCCCTTGGTGCTAAGACCATAGATGGTATAAAGCGTCGCACTAGAGCAGGCAGCGGAAGATGCCAAGCCGGCTTCTGCATGACAAGGGTATTAGATATTCTATCAAGAGAGCTGCAAATTCCACGGACAGAGGTAACTAAATTTGGTGGAGAATCCAAGCTGCTTGTAGGCAAAAACAAAGAAGACATTTAAAAGGGAGGGTCAAAAATGCAAGAATTTGATTTAGTAATTATCGGAGGAGGCCCTGCCGGTCTAGCAGCGGCTGTAGCTGCCAAAGAACAAGGTATAGAAAACCTCCTTATTCTTGAGAGAGAAAACAAGCTGGGCGGTATACTCAATCAGTGCATCCACAACGGTTTCGGCTTACAGGTATTCAAAGAAGAGCTCACTGGTCCGGAATATGCAGACCGCTTTATAAATTTAGTAAAAGAAAAAAAAATTAGGTATAAAACCAATACCATGGTAATAGATTTAAGCAAGGACAAACTTATTACCGCAGTGAGTAAAACGGATGGTATTTTAACCATACAGGCCAAAGCCATCATATTGGCAATGGGCTGCAGGGAACGTCCCAGGGGGGCTCTCAATATACCCGGTGCAAGGTGTGCCGGAATATTTACCGCCGGAACTGCTCAGAAGTTTGTAAACATTGAGGGCATGATGCCTGGCAAGAATTTAGTAATTCTGGGTTCTGGAGATATAGGTCTCATTATGGCAAGAAGAATGACTCTGGAAGGTGCCCATGTTAATGCCGTTGTAGAGCTAATGCCATATTCTGCAGGACTGACTCGTAATATTGTACAATGCCTGGATGATTATGAAATACCTCTTAAGCTTAGTCATACCGTTACCAATATAGTAGGCAAGGATCGCTTGGAAGGTGTTTATATAGCACCCGTCGATGAGAATAGAAAGCCTATTTTAGCAGAGGAAGAATATATCCCCTGCGATACACTTCTCCTTTCTGTAGGCTTGTTGCCCGAAAATGAACTCTCAAAGAAAGCTTCAGTGAAGTTGTCTCCCATAACAGGCGGGGCAGAGGTTGACGAAGGAAGAGAAACAAATGTTGATGGAATATTTGCCTGCGGAAATGTGCTCCACGTTCATGACCTAGTGGACAATGTCACAGAGGAAAGCTATATAGCCGGAAAAGCTGCTGTCAAATATCTTAAGGGTCTTCGTATACAGTCTGACAGGATTGAAGTGAAAGCCAAGGATGGTGCAAGATACGTTGTACCTAAATATATAAACCCGAGAAACATTGAAAAGAGCCTGGACCTAAGTTTTAGGGTGAAAGACATTTATAAGGATCATTACTTATCCGTATATTTCGATGATAGTAGAGCAATTCACCACAAGAGAAAGATTATGGCTCCCGGTGAAATGCAGACTGTAAAAATCACTTCAGAGATGCTAAATGCCCATTCTCTATGCAGCGAAATATCTATAGTGATTGAGAAGGAGTGATATCGGTGGAACAGAGAGCTTTGATATGTATCGGCTGCCCCATGGGCTGCCGTTTAGAAGTAACAATTGAGAACTCACAGGTAGTAGATGTTACAGGACAGTCCTGCAAAATAGGAAATACCTATGCTGTGAAAGAATGTACGAATCCTACCAGAATACTTACCACCACTGTAGAAGTGGAAAATGGATATCCAGAGGTTGCTTCTGTTAAAACAGAACGGGATATCCCAAAGGGCAAGCTGCTTGAGTGCGTAAAGGAATTAAAGAAAATTAAGCTTACTGCACCTGTTCACATTGGTGATATTGTGCTTGAAGATATTGCCAATACAGGTGTCAGGGTTGTGGTGACAACCAATTGTGATTTAGTGGATAAATAGTGTTTAAATTTCAAAGGAAGGCGATATCATGAACGGTTTACAAGAACTACTTGATGAAGTTCCAATCATTGCTGCGATTCGAAATGACAAGGATTTGGAAAGAGTGATTCAATGTGATTTAAAAATTGTATTTGTCCTTTATGGAAGCATCGTTGAAATCGAGGATATTTGCAGGAAATTAAAGGCAGCTCATAAGCTGGTATTTGTTCATGTTGATATGATAGATGGACTGAAATCTGATGCCAAGGGTATAGAGTTCATCAAAAAAGTTGCCAGTCCTTATGGCATCATCACAACAAAGACTGCCAGTATCAAATATGCCATAAGCTTAGGTTTGTATACGATCCTGCGTGTGTTCATTCTAGATTCCCAATCCCTGCAAACAGGAATACACAATATACACACTGCCAGTCCCCATGCAGTAGAGGTACTACCGGGAGTTGCCAGTAAAATAATCAACATTATCAAGAAGGATATCCATGCTCCTATTATAGCGGGGGGATTAATCAATAACAAAAAAGATGTAATGGAAGCTCTATCAGCCGGTGCATTGGCTGTTTCAACCTCTGCTGAAGAGGTATGGAAATTAAATTAAAAAGGTAATCATTTTTACCATGAATCAAAGATATTCATGGTTGAATATAAAAAATACAAAGGGGGATTCGCAATGGCAAAGTATGTAATGGCTTTAGACCAAGGTACTACTAGTTCTAGGTGTATACTTTTCAACGAAAAAGGTTTAATTGAAAGTGTAGCCCAAAAGGAATTTACTCAAATTTATCCAACTGCAGGATGGGTTGAACATGATGCAATGGAAATTTGGAGTACTCAAATTGGGGTTGCCACTGAAGCTATGGCAAAGATCAATGCATCCGCTGAGGATATTGCAGCCATAGGCATCACAAACCAAAGAGAAACAACAGTAGTATGGGACAAAAGAACAGGCAAGCCTGTTTACAATGCTATCGTATGGCAATGCAGAAGAACAGCTCCTATCTGTGATGAGCTAAAGGCAAAAGGCTTGGAAAACATGTTCAGAGAAAAGACTGGCTTAGTAGTAGATGCATACTTCTCTGGAACTAAAGTTAAGTGGATATTGGACAATGTTGAAGGCGCAAGAGAAGAAGCTGAAAACGGCAATCTGCTGTTCGGTACAATCGACTCATGGTTAATCTGGAACCTTACAAAGGGTAAAGTCCATGTTACAGATTACTCAAATGCTTCCAGAACATTACTTTTCAACATCCATGAACTAGTTTGGGACGACGAAATACTAGCAGAGCTTAACATACCTAAATCAATGCTTCCAGAGGTTAAGCCATCCAGCAGCGTATATGGATATACTGATAGTTCATTGTTTGGCGCAGAAATAGCTATCGCTGGCGCAGCAGGGGATCAACAAGCTGCATTGTTCGGCCAAACTTGCTTTGAATCAGGTAACGCAAAGAATACATACGGAACAGGTTGTTTCATGCTTATGAATACTGGTGAGAAGGCATTCCCATCAAAGAACGGCTTGCTAACAACGATTGCTTGGGGAATTGACGGAAAGGTTGAATATGCACTTGAAGGCAGTATTTTTATAGCCGGTGCAGCAATCCAATGGTTGAGAGATGAGCTTAAGTTAGTTGATAATGCAGCAGATACAGAAGCATTTGCAAATTCCGTTGAGGATACAAATGGTGTATTCGTTGTACCAGCTTTCGTAGGACTTGGCGCACCATATTGGGATTCCTATGCAAGAGGTTCAATATTTGGTTTGACAAGAGGAGCTAAGAAAGAGCATTTAATCAGAGCAACATTAGAATCCTTGGCTTACCAAACTTACGACGTATTAAAGGCTATGCAAGAGGACTCTGGCATAGAGCTTACAGCACTTAAGGTTGACGGTGGAGCTTGCGCAAATAACTTCTTGATGAAGTTCCAATCAGATATACTTGGTGTTCAAGTTGACAGACCAGAAGTAATCGAAACTACAGCTTTGGGTGCTGCTTATCTTGCAGGCCTAGCAGTTGGATACTGGGCAGATAAAGAAGAAGTAGCAAAGAACTGGGCAATTTCAAGATCCTTCCTTCCAGAAATGGACGTAGAGAAGAGAACAGAATTGCTTGAAGGCTGGCACGAAGCTGTAAACAGATCTTTGAAGTGGCTATAATCGATAAATTAAATAAAAATTAAGAAAGAGGTGTAATTTATGTCCCATATT
The DNA here is from genome assembly GCA_029239905.1 of Clostridia bacterium. Lineage (GTDB taxonomy): Bacteria > Bacillota > Clostridia > Lutisporales > Lutisporaceae > GWB2-37-7. The sequence continues at coordinate 11,021 of JARBUB010000031.1, read as the reverse complement.
TTAGGCGAAATCATAGGAACCATGATACTTATCATTCTAGGAGACGCTGTTGTTGCTAACGTTATTCTTAATAAAACAAAAGGTAATGGCGGCGGTTTGATAGCTATTACAACTGGTTGGGCTTTCGCTGTAGCAATTCCTGCTTTTATATTCGGCGGAATCAGTGGTGCACATTTTAACCCAGCTCTTACATTAGGTTTGGCTGTAATAGGCAAGTTCCCATGGGCTGAAGTTCCCGGCTATATTATAGCTCAATTTGTTGGTGCTATATTAGGCGCATGTGTTGTTTATCTTCAATACCTTCCACATTGGGCAGCAACTGAAGACAAAGCAACTAAACTTGGCGTTTTCTGCACAGGTCCAGCAATCAGAAATACACCTGCTAACTTCATGTCAGAATTCATAGGTACATTTATATTAGTATTTGGAATTCTTGGACTAGGAACAGTATCAATGGCTCCTGGACTAAACACATTGGCAGTAGGTCTACTGATCTGGTCAATCGGTCTTTCCCTTGGTGGTTCGACTGGATATGCAATCAACCCAGCAAGAGACTTAGGCCCTCGTATTGCACACTTCTTCCTTCCAATAGCTGGTAAGGGCGATTCAGATTGGGCATATTCATGGATCCCTGTTGTAGCTCCTATCTGCGGTGCAATTATTGCTGCATTAACTTTCAACGCATTATTCTAAAATTGAGAAATAAAAAAACTCCCGATTGGGAGTTTTTTTATTGTCTAATATTTTGCCACTGGAGCTAAATATACTGTAAATTCATCAACACCATCCACGTCAATCAGCTCATCACAAAGCCTTTGATCATAGGCAGCTATTGCACAAGTACCACTTCCCATTGCTTCACAAGCCAGATAAAGATTTTGGCATACATGTCCCGCATCTAAAAGCATTGTCTTATGCGAGGTTACATTATATCTCCATTCACCTCTATAGGGTATGCAGCTCCACACAAAGGTTACCGCAGAGGCCCCTACAAAACTTTGTCCTAGTGTTGCACTGTTTGCTTTTTCTTCTAATTCCTCTACCTCTTTAATGAACATCAGTTGATGGGTTAATGCCAGATACCTATAGATACCCTTCTTAAGTCCCTCAACACGAAATACCCAAAGATATGTCTCAAAGGGGTGCCTTGCGCCTGCTGAAGCTACGGGTCTTAAGGTAGCATAGTTGTTACCCATTTTTCTGTCTACGCCCTGTGTAGACCAGAGCAGAAAACTTAGTTCCTTTAGACTCAACTCTTGATTTATGTATTTCCTTCTGCTTCTTCTTCCCTTTAGGCAGGCATAGATATTTGTTTCTGCAAAAGCTGCTGTGTCAGCCTTTGGAAGATCAATTATCTCCGCCCCTTCAGGTACAGGCTTTTGCAGCGGTGGCTGAGGCAAACCTTGTTCTTGGTCTGATATGATGTCTTCTCTGTCAAATTCTGATCTCATAAATTTTCTGTTTTCCATCATTCTGTCCATATGCTAAAACACTCCTTTATATTATGAATACTTAAGCGTTCCTTGTTCCTTCCTTTGCAATCATTACCCATCTGCAAAGCTTAACTTCAGCATAATCAACCACCTTAAATAAAACATATCCAAGAAGGCTGAGTCCTAATATACCTGCATACATATCCACATAATTAATAAAAGTCCAGCAATTCATTATGAAATAGCCTATACCGTACCGAGTAGCATAATTCTCACTGAAGAAAAGTACTGCAATACTTGTTCCTATACTAATTCTTAGAGATGTAATAATTTTAGGCATTATAGCGGGAATGATCAGGTGTCTATATAATTCTAATTTGTTCATGCCTAATGATCTGGCAGAATAAAACATTCCCTTTGGAATTTCTCTTACTCCATCCCTTGTTGTTACTATTATCTGAAATACTATTATAGCCGTTACTATAAGGATCTTAGAAGTATCGCCTAAGCCAAAAAGTATCATAAATACCGGCAAAAATGCTATTTTAGGTACAGGATAAAGCACATATATAATGGGCGATATCAGTTTATCAGCTTTGTCATTTACTCCAGTGAAAAGACCCAGAGCTACTCCAGACACAATGGATATACCGATAGCACCTATAATTCTTACCAAGCTTGCAAGCATATGAGACATCAGAGTACCCGGCAGCAAGTTTACAAATCTTTTTATTACCATGAAAGGCTCTGGAATAACAGTAGATTGTATTAATAAATGTAATAGTTCCCATAATACAAGCAATATCAATAATCCATAAACAGTATCCAGCTTTAATCTACTAATATGCTTATTCATCTTGATCACCGCTATTCATATACTGCCTTACTTTAAGACATATATTATAAAATTCTTGTTTATTTCTTAAATCTTCATCACCGAAATGGGGATTGTCCAATATCATCTTAATCTTCCCCTCATCCATAATGACGATCTTCTGCCCCAAGAAAACAGCTTCCTCTATACTATGAGTAACCATCATAATTGTCATAGGATGAGCTTTATATAGCTTCACTATCAGATTCTGCAAATGCTCCTTCGTGATAGCATCTAGTGCAGAGGAGGGTTCATCCATCAGAAGAAGATCAGGCTTTAGTGCAAGAGACCTAGCAATTGCCACTCTCTGCTTTTGCCCTCCGCTAAGCTCCATAGGATACTTTTTCTTATACTTCTCTATTCCAAGCTCTCTTAAGATGCTTTCCACAATCTGATTCTCTTTCGCTTTGTCTAAACCTCTTACCTGCAGCCCTAAGGAGATATTTTTCCAAACGGTTTTCCACGGAAAAAGTCCATAATCCTGCAATATTAAGGCTGTGTCCAGTCTAATGCCGCTTATGGGTTGTCCTCCTACAGTCATATTCCCTGACAAAGGAGCAAGAAGCCCTGCCAGGCAGTACAGCAGAGTTGTCTTGCCGCAGCCGGAGGGCCCTATTATTGCACATGTCGTATTTTTTTCTATCGTGAAGCTTACATCGTCCAAAGCCCTTTCGCTGCCATAATAAACAGTAAGGTTTTTGACATCAATCATTATTTTATAAACTTCCTTTCGATCATTTGATCATAAGCCACTGTAATATCTATTTTTTGCACTTCTTCTATCCAAGCTATTACCTTATTAAGATATGCTTCATCAGGCACTCTTGCCATATTGTACTCAGGCAGTGCCATTAATTTCTTTATCTCAGGCTTAAGCTGCAGCTTCTCAATTAAGACATCCCTTGCTTCCTCATCATTTGCCTTAATATCAGCAACTGCCTTATTATATGCTTCATGGAATGCTTCTAACGCTTTTCCCTTTTCCTTCAATGTCTTGCCTGTAAATATCATAGCCTCAGGCATAAAATTATCAACATTGGCATAAACAACCTTCTCAAGACCACCTAGTTCTCCCATAGAAGCTATTGGTTCAGGTAAATTTGCCATATCCAGCTGTCCTGCCTTAACCATCTCTAATCTTGCAGGTATTTCATTTATAAATACCTTTTCCATTTCGTATTTATCCTTCAAGAATTGATCAGATAGGAAATTAGAAACGCTGACTTCCATCATGCCGATCTTTATCTTTTTCTGCTCAACAAAACCCTTCTTCAACAAGAATGGAAAGCTTCCATCAGTACTAGTTGTGATCTTTACATCCAATCCATTCTGTACGCTGTTAACAAAAGCAATCAAATCAGTCATTGTTCCGTCCAGCTCACCGCTTTGCAATGCGCTTTCTCTATTGGCTGCATTGTTATAAACCTGTATATCAATGTCTAGACCTAAATCCTTGAAGTATCCCTTCTTCTCTGCTAATAATATTGGAGCTGAGTCAACTGCAGGCATTATTCCAATCTTCAGCTTCATGTCTTCCACGGGTGCAGCTGGTGTTTCAGGTGCTGCTGGCGTTGCAGGTGTTGCTTGACAACCAGTAAATATCATCATGCCTGTCAAAAGCAATGCAATTAATAGTGTTGTAATTCTTTTCATGTATTTTCCCCCTAAATGTTTATATATTATTATTCAAGCATTGTTAAAATACTCACATTTTCTATTTTATAACTAAATTATAAAACTGGCAACTGTCTATATGTTGCCTCTCATTCAATTTTATGCAATAATAAGTATGGATTTATTATGACAACCATTTTTCTACATATTTCAATTATTACTAATAGTTAAGGAGATTTATATGGACACAAAAGCATCATATTACAAAAGCCTACTGAAGGATATCTGGATTGCCTCCAGACCATTGTCTCTTACCCTTGCACTTTACTCAACCACGCTGGGAATTGTAGTTGCATATAGGTCTGCTAAGCTTTTTACAGAAAATATGCAATTGGATATATGGAAGATTCTACTGGTAACCTTAGCTGGCTTATTTGTTCAGACAGGTACAAATTTTATTAATGACTACTTTGAATGCGAGTACAAATATAGAAGACAAAATGATAGAAAATATAGCTTCCTTGGCAAGAAAAGAACTAGATTTGACATACTTATATTCCTTCTTGGAATGGGTTCCTTCGGAGCAACATGCGTAATTGGAATTTTTCTAATATATCTGACCACACCAAAGCTTCTTTGGGTTGGACTCATAGGTGTTATCGGTGGATATTCCTATACCGGTGAACCTATTGTATACAAGCGTCATGGCTTAGGTGCCATACTTTCTTTTGTTTTGATGGGGCCACTCATGGTCTACGGAAGCTATTTGGTTTTTGCTGAGCAGTTTTCATGGGCCCCAATTATTATAGGCTTGCCTTTAAGTCTTATGATCCCAATGCTTATGTTCAGCAACGAATTAAGAGATTTTGAAAGAGATAAAAGCTTAGGTATCAGAACCTTGACTGTTCGGATAGGCAACAAAGCGGGCAAACTCATTTTCCTTACCTTACTGCTTTTATCATTTTCACTGAGCGCGTTGTTTATCATTCTTGGCATGCTGCCAACTAGTGCTGTATTAGTTTTTGCCACCATTCCTTTGGCCATTAAATCATATAACACTGTAGCTGTTGCAAAAAAAGAAGGCGTGCCTATCACAAACAGATTGCATCTTACCTTCGGGTTGATTACTATAATAACGCTGTTATTTAAATAAAATAGCACTCATTGCTTTTATGCAATGAGTGCTATTTTTATCTATTATCCTTCTCGTGTTTGAGGAGCCATTCCTTGCGCCACAGTCCTCCTGCGTAACCCGTCAGGCTGCCGTCCGCTCCCACGATCCTATGACAAGGAATAATAATGGCGATTTTGTTCTTGTTATTCGCACCGCCTACTGCTCTGCTGGCTTTACTATTGCCCACAGCTGTTGCGATTTCTCCATAGCAGGCTGTATTGCCATAGGGCACTTCGATCAAGCTCTTCCATACCTTTTGTTGAAATTCCGTACCCTCTGCTTTTAACTTTAAATCAAACACACTTCTTTTCCCTTGGAAATATTCCTCTACCTGCTGCAATGCTGATTTTAGTATTTCCGGAGCAGCTTGCAGATTGCTTTCTGCAGCATTCTCTACAAATGAAAGCTCTATTATATTTTTTTCGTCTGATACAATTTCTACTATACCAATCGGTGAATTATAATATGCTTTATACATTTTGATTTTCCTCCTATAAAAGGGGGGAGACACTAGTACAACTTTACGCTGTAAAGTTATGCCTTGGTCTACCCCTACATTTTATTTATTTGCCTATTTCAAAAGAGCTCTTTAGGGATACAATTCTGTTAAAGACCAGCTTATTCTCTGTAGTGTTTTTTGAATCAACATTGAAATATCCGTGTCTCATGAACTGGAATTTATCTTGCGGCTTAGCTCCCTTTAGTGCAGGCTCTACATAGCCTTGTATGATTTCTATGGAGTTTGAATTTATCTGATCCAAGAAATTTGTATCGCTTCTCTCATCTTCAAGCATTAAAGGTTCATATAATCTAAATTCTGCAGGTACTGCATGCTTTGCATCTACCCAATGCAGTGTTCCCTTAACCTTTCTTGCATTAAATCCACTTCCGCTCTTTGTTTCTTGGTCATAGGTACAATGAATTTCCAAAACATTGCCTGCTGCATCCTTTATTACCTCATTACACTTGATGAAATAGGCAAATTTCAGTCTTACCTCGTTGCCAGGGAATAATCTAAAATATTTGTTTGGAGGATTCTCCATGAAGTCTTCCTGCTCAATATAAAGCTCTCTTGAGAAGGGTAGCTGTCTGCTGCCTAAATCAGCATTTTCTGCATTGTTCTCTGCATCCAGCATTTCTGTCTGCCCTTCCGGATAGTTTGTTATAACAACCTTAAGCGGTCTCAGTACCCCCATAACATTAGAGGTGCTTGGCTTCAAATCTTCTCTGATGAAATACTCCAGCATCTGAATATCTACAGTACTGTTGTTTTTTGCAACACCGATCTCTCTGCAGAAATTTCTAATGGCGCTTGGGGTATAGCCCCTTCTTCTCAAACCTGCTATGGTTGGCATACGTGGGTCATCCCAGCCATCTACTATCTTTTCATCAACCAGAAGCTTAAGCTTTCTTTTGCTCATAACGGTGTTGGTCATATTTAGTCTTGCAAACTCTATTTGCTGAGGTTGACTTTCCATTTCACACTCTCTTATCACCCAGTCATACAGTGGTCTATGGTCTTCAAACTCTAGTGTGCAAATTGAATGTGTAATGTCTTCAATTGCATCCTCTATAGGATGTGCATAGTCATACATAGGATATATGCACCACTTATCTCCTGTATTATGGTGTGTAGCATGAGCGATTCTATAAATGATAGGGTCTCTCATGTTGATATTCGGTGATGACATATCAATTTTGGCTCTTAATACTTTTTGCCCATCTCCAAATTCGCCTCTGCGCATTTTCTCAAACAAATCCAAGTTTTCTTCAGCACTTCTATTTCTAAACGGGCTTTCTTTCCCAGGCTCAGTGAGATTTCCCCTCATCTGCTTTATTTCCTCAGGGGATAGGTCACAAACATAGGCTTTGCCCTTCTTTATCAGCAACACTGCTCTTTGATACATTTCCTCGAAATAATCAGAAGCAAAGTATAAGTTTTCCCAGTTAAAGCCTAACCACTTTACATCCTCCTCTATGGATTCAACGTATTCTGTATCCTCCTTAACAGGGTTTGTATCATCGAAGCGAAGGTTTGTCTTGCCCTTAAACTCATCTGCCAGCTCAAAATTCAACACGATGGACTTTGCATGTCCTATATGCAAATATCCATTGGGCTCAGGAGGGAACCTTGTAATGATCTCCTTACGCTTTCCTGTATGTAAATCTTCAATAACAATGTTCTTTATAAAGTTTGATGAAGTTTTTATATCCATAATTACACCTCTTTCCGTAATATATCTAATTATATCATTATCTTTACTTATTAAGCTTATATTATTCCTCGGCTATTTTGATGTATCTTGTTATAAACAAATTCGTCACCGCAATGAGTGCCCCCAGTACAAAAACCATTTCATAGCCAAATACATTCCAGACCAGACCTCCCAGCCATGGAACTACCATGGAGACCACGTGATCCATGCTTATTCCCATAGAGAGGGTAGGGGATACGTCTGACGCTTCCACTGCAATTTTCTTTAGATATGTTGATCTTGCCATACCTGCTGCCGTTAAGAGCTGATCTAATATGTAGCAGGCAGCTGTTATATATAAGGCATTTTCAATCCCTAAACCCAGGTTCCCTGCCAGAGCATAACCCATACATACTACGATTAGCAATATGGCCTCACTGGCCAGCACAAAACGCTCGCCCCTCTTGTCTATTAATGCTCCGACATAGGGTTTGAAAAATATACCTATCCCTGCAATGATAAATCCCAACATTGCAAAGGTTGTAACCCCTTGATTAAAAACCTTGATTAGCACCCAGGGTCCAAAGGTTATAAAAATCTGCTTTCTCGCTCCATAAAGTATACTTAACCAGTAAAACAAAGTGTATTCCTTCTTAACAAAGAATCTCTTCCCTGCATTTTTTTCCTTATGTGGTGTCATATTAAATATCAATAAGGCAGAACATAGAAAGGAAAATGCACCTACAGTATAAGCAATAGGGTAGCTTATCTTTACAAATCTAAATATTAAAGCTGTCCCCAGACTAGTTAGCAAAAAGGCCGCAGTATTTGCTCCGTTTATCCTACCAAGTATCTTGCCCATATTGTTTTTATCTGCCAAATTCATCCCTATACTACTTGATACAGGTAAAAACAAATGTTGACCCATACTGTAAACAGTCATCCAGACCACCATTAGTCCAAAGTCCTTCGACAAATAACCAAGACCCATCATTCCTACAGCCGCTAGTATATTTGCAACAGCGGCAATTCTGACATCCCCCAAGGCAAGCAGCGCACCTGATACAAATACAACTAGAAATCCGGGGAGCTCTCTAGGGAATTCCAATAAAGTTCTCTGGGATACGGTTATATTAAAGGTATCATGTAGAAAATTATTAAATACGGAGGAGTCAATGCTTTGACTTACTCCTAGGAATGCACTGGCAATAATAAATAACAATAAATCTCTTTTCTTCAATTTCAAACCCCCACAATCAAATAAAATAACAACTTCACCTATATGTCTTGCACTAGACATCTTATACTTATTTGAAAAGTACAAAATATTTTCCTTAATACATATGTAGTGTGAGATACATTTGAGTTCTCTTTTTTACAACATATCTAGATGGTATTAATGAAAGATTTTCTCTAATTTTACTATTTAATAATACCACAATGATTGCTATAATTCAGCATTAACATCACTAGCTTTTTTCATTGGCCTAGGGCTGTTACTCTGAGCATATGGTCGAATCTTAAGCTTAAGTCATCTATTAAAGATTCTAAATGACTGGTATACCTAATAATGATAGAATAATAAGTAATTTATTATATATGGTATTGATATGTTTACTTTTTTAGTATTCAGTAGTAACATTAGTATATATAATTTTTTTGAAGGGGTGACTTTATGTCAAAGATAAAATTGTTTGCCGATAGTACCTGTGATTTAACAGATGAAATAATAGAAAAATACGATATAACCGTTGTACCACTTTATGTACATTTCAATGATGATGCTTTTAAAGATAGAGTTGAAATAAATACTGACGAACTTTACAAGAAGGTTGATGAGTATGGAACACTGCCAATGACCGCAGCTCCTTCTCCAGGCGATTTCTATAACGCATTCAAGCCTTTTGTTGAAGAAGGAAGAGAAATACTATACATAGGCATATCTTCCCTAGTATCTTCTACTGTTCAAAATGCAACGATTGCCAAGGGTGACTTTGAGAATGCAAAGATTGAAATCGTAGATTCATTTAACCTTTCTTCAGCAGAAGGTCTATTGTTGTTCAAGGCTGTAGACTTTATAAATCAAGGCATGAAGCTCGAGGATATAGGGACGGCCTTAAGAGCCATGACTCCAAAAGTAAGAACAAGCTTTGTTGTCGATACCCTAGATTATTTATATAAAGGTGGCAGATGCTCTGCCGTACAGCATTTCTTCAGCAGTCTACTGAAAATTCATCCTATCATCAAAATGGAAGAAGGCAAGATGGTTGTCGGAGAAAAAGTTAGAGGCAAAATGGAAAAGGCTTTAGATCTTATGATAGAAGATATCCTTTCAAAGAAAGGCAAAATTGATTCCAACAGAATATTTTTACCCCACTCTATGGCTGATGATAGCGTATCATATGTAAAAAGTGCCTTAGAAAAAGAAATGGATAACCCAGAATTTATTGTTTCTGGAACAGGATGCGTTGTATCCAGCCATTGCGGCAAAAACACACTAGGAATTATATATTTAGAAGTATAAAATCGCACTAATATCAAAGGTCATGCATTTCATTTAATGCATGACCTTTTGTTTACTCTATTTTGCCATGAATTCTGTCAATATCGCCTTTTGCATGTGCAAAAGACTTGATTTCATCTTATAGCCTATAAAATACGCTGAATGCATAACCTCATCTGGTACAGCATGGGCTCTATTTATTGGAGGACATGGATTCACAAGGCAGCCTGGATTGGTCTCTTTTAGTTTGTCTATGGTTAACTGATATGGCATGAATTTTGTGAGTTCCTCCAAATCAAGGGGCCATCCGTCAGTCAGCACAATATCTGCACCCCTTAAGCCCTCTGCTAATTCATGAGTGATTTGCACGTCTCCCTTTGATCTACTCTTTGCATAATGGTATAGCTCTTGGTTTATTTCATAACCATGTGGACATACCTGAGTAATATTAAGGTCTAATTTTGCTGCAGCTTCAAACCAAGTGTTGGAGATATTCGCTCCTTCACCAACAAATACAAATTTCAGACTTTGCAGATCCGGTCTTATTTCTCGAATAGCATGTAAATCACTTAATATTTCACAGGGATGACTATCTTTGGTCATTCCGTTAATAACGGGGAACTCTGCTAAATCAGCAATTTTCTGTACCAACTCCTGACTTCCATGACGTATTACCAAACCGTCCATCCAGCAATTTAAATGACCTATTTTATCTTCTATCATCTCTACATCCTCGAACTTCATATGTAAATTCAAGGCCTGAGCACCTAGTTGATATACTCCGGTTTCAAAGGTGACGCGAGTCCTTATACTGGTAGGCGGAAAGGATGTTATGATTGTTTTTCCCTCAAGGGGCTTATATATTTCGCCCTTAAGATACCGTGCTTTCATGATGTCTGCCTGCTCAAATAATTGATAAATGTAATCTTTATTTAAATCTCTTATACTAATCAGATCTTTCATTTAGATATCCCCTCCAAATTTATGATATAAACTTCGTAATTATAATACCTACTACCAACAATAGTATAAACAATATGAAATTCAACGGATAAAACAACTTATTATATCTCTCTTTGCTGTAGTCCTTAGAATATAATTTATAGGATATCAGATTCGCTAAGGATGCTACCATAGTGCCCATCCCCCCAATGGATACACCTAACAGCAGCGCTTTATGATACTTCGTAAAAGCAGAAAGCATAATAGCAGCGGGTACATTGCTTAT
>JARBUB010000246.1 GCA_029239905.1 Clostridia bacterium | reverse complement strand
CACCACCGGTACCTGCCTTCTCCATAAGTACTGAAGTCAGAAGCAGATCATCTTTGATATTTCTGCTTCTTTTAAACCAGTTTCTAATTTCAAATGCAGCTTTTTCAATACCCTTGTAACCAACATTTTTTATGGGAGGATTTAGAAAGTCTTCAGAATTTCTTTTTATGGACTTAAGGATTATTGGTCTTATGTCAAGCAAGCTATTTTTTCCATCCTTGGCGAATATCTTGTATGAAAGATTTTTTGATGCCATGCTTCCTTTGCTGTTTCTGGCCAGTGCAAGATTTTCAAGGGTAGCCTTTATAGCCCCGCCTTGCTGCCGTGTGTCTGACAAATATGCATATGTATCGTCGTATCCATACATTGCAACAAAGTGTCCTGCAAAGTGTATCTTATTCGTAAAATAATCCAGATAGTAGCTGTCCAGCTTGAGCCCTACCGGGATACCAGCATCAATGCTGTCTTTTACATTTTTCCAGGCAGTTTTGATGGAGGAAGTCTCCTTAGTCTCCAGCTGCAGGCCAAGGTTATTAACAAGATTGTTTGTCAAAAGCCCTTGCCTTATTCTTCCTCCTATAAATGGGAAGTCCATGCTTTTCATGTCCCAATATATAAATCCCAGACCTTCCCCTAGGCCAAACATCATTGCTTCGGAAAGCTCCACTCCCAAATGTCTTAGAAGAGTTCCTGTTGCAGTGGTTTCACAGTGTTCTCCTGAAAAGGGTACAAAAGAATTAATAATCATAATTTCTATTCCTCCTTAATACCTTCTAAAAAAGTTATACTATATATCAAATTCTTCATTCAGCCAAGCAAGCTCAGCTTCAATCAGGGCTATATGCCGGGAAAAAAGGGCTTTGACATTATGAGGCATACCATCCTTACCGCCTTCCTCATACTTCTCCCTTAACTTATTCAAACGATCCTCCAAAGTACCTTTATAGTGTAATAGGTGATTTGAAAAACTCTTTTCTTCAATAAGGTTTGAGTAGGCCATTCCCACATCAAATTCACTAAAGCTTCGTTTAGGGGATGACAGCATCCTCCCAACTTCCCCTGGGAGCACCTCTTTTGCTTTTTCAGTAAGAGAATATACCTTTCTTTTAGGGGAGCCATATTGCTTTTCATACCTCCACTCTATCAGTCCGCTTTTTTCAGCCTTGGCAAGTATGTTGTAAATTGAGGAGAAGCCTATATCAGTCCATTCACGCATACCTCTGTCCTTTATAATTTCTTCAATTTCATAACCATAGTAATCTTTTTCCAAAAGAAGTCCTAAAATTACAGCTTCTATTGTTGTCATATAAACTATTCCTCCTTGCTATTCTAATGATAGAATAGCTGAAGTGAGGCGGTTTGTCAAGGAAGTGTTTTTTCGTTTTACGATTGTGCGATTGCGAGAATTGACATTGACGCTACGTTAAGGACTATAATAGCATTAAATACAAAGTAATACAGATACTAACCAATAATTTTAATAATAAGGTGGAGTTAATTATGAAAATAAAAGATAAATTTGAAAAAGCAGAATTTTGCCCTGAATGTGGTGCTCCGTTGGTTGACAATATGAGCTGTTGGGAGCAATTAGGCGGAATAATATCATGGGAATATGATGACCCTGAACTTCTTGCTGAGCATTTTAAGACAGTGGCATGTTATAATTTGCAGCATCCAGCCCAGTTTACTGATGAAGCAATTGCGGGCTTGAAAACAGCTCTTATTGAACATTTAGATAAAGGGTTAAGCGTTCCAGATATCAGAAGACGAAATTCAAAATCATATGAAGGTAATAGGCGAGTATTAAAAGATATAAGCAAAAGATGCCCAGTGCAACGAACGTGGAAAATGACTATTTCGGATGTGTATATTCCCCATTGCCCCGAAAAAGCTGCTGAACGAGTAAGACAGTGGGCTGCAGCAATAAGGGAAGAGTTATAAACTAACTGTGATGATAGAGAAAAATAAGTAAGTTGTTATTTAGTGTTACCATTAGCGTTATACAGTGGAGCAATCAAATTAAGATAGATTGCTCCACTGTATTTTTTTATTAGTTATTAGCTGACATGAATAAGTAATAAGTCTGTGACCTATTGAAAGGATTAACCTTATAGAGGACCTCCAAGCTTTCTGAAATAGGGATTTGAAATGATACCCTGCAAAATCTTGCAAGAATTGTCGGGAGCACTCATTTTATTTGTGCTACCCTATTAATGAAATGGAGGTCAAATAAATGGATTTACTTGAAAAATTGAATGGTCCGTTGGATTATATTGAAAAAAATCTTGCAAATAATATCGATTTTAAAGAAGTAGCTACGCTGGCTTCTTGTTCTCAGAGTTATTTTAGAAGAATGTTTTCTATTCTTGTGGGAATCACACCTTCAGAGTACATCCGCCGCAGACGACTCACCCTTGCAGCATTTGAGCTTAATAATCGCAATCTGAGGATTAATGATATTGCTTTAAAATATGGATACCGCTCACCAGATTCTTTTACAAGAGCCTTTCAAGATTTTCATGGGGTAACGCCTTCAGAGGCTAGAATGTATGAAAGATGGTTAAAATCTTATACAAGAATGACTTTTCAGCTGTTAACGAGTAAGGAGGATAATCATGAATTATAGATTTGCTGTAGAGAATAGGAATTATGAGGATTTCTCAAGTGGCAGAGTATTTTACAATCAAAAAGGAACAACTTCATTTCCAGTAAGATTAGCAAGTGAAATTTATCAGTTATGCAAATCTATTCTTCTTAAAAATGGATGTGATAAGCCTTATGTATTATACGATCCATGTTGTGGTGGAGCATATCTTTTAGCGTCAATTGGCTTTATCCATGGAGAAGAGATATCAGGAATTTATGCATCCGATGTTGATGAAACAATAACCCCATTAGCTGAGAGAAATTTGGCTCTATTAACAAAAGAAGGCATGGATGAGCGCATAAGCGAAATTCAGAAAATGCTTGTGGAATATGGTAAGGAGTCTCACTCTCAAGCTCTGGAAAGTTCATTGAGTTTAAGAAACGTACTTGAAGAGCGAGATAAATCTATAGAAGCTAAATGTTTTGTTTCTGACATTACAAAAAACAATAATCTTACTAATACTATCCGTGGGGTTAATATGATTATTACAGATATACCCTATGGGGAAATTGTAAGCTGGAACTCTATGGAGGACGAAAAAGGAGCTGTGGAAAAACTCCTGGATAATGTTCTTGAGGTTATGTCAAGTGATTCGGTAATTGCAATAATTTCAAAGAGTAAAAGCAAAATAAAACATAAGGCTTTTAAGCAAGTTGAACGATTTGTGATCGGAAAACGTCAAATAACCATTCTTAAGCCTATTAATACCTATAATTATAGAAGGAGTTGATTTTATGAAATCATTTAAAGTTGATATAAATACTAATCAAGCAGAAGAAATTTTAAAAGGAACATTTGGCGAATCTGTTACAGACCTTTCACCTATTGAAATGGGTGAGTTAAGTAAAGTGTTTAGTTTTATGGTAAAGGATAAGCCCTATGTTGTACACTTTAGAAAAAGCAGAGAAAGTTTGGACAAGGCTGATTATATGTATAAGTTTTATGGAGATAAGCTGCCAATTCCACCTGTAGTTATGTCTGGGGAAAGTAACGAAGTATTTTTTAATATAAGTAATAAGGCGGAAGGGAGGCCTGTAAGCTCTTATTCAGTTCCAGAGCAGAAAATCATTCTGGATGATTTAGCGAAGCATTATACAAATATGAGCCAAATTATACTTGATCCTTCAAAGGGATTTGGATTAATATCACCAGAGGGAACTGCCTGTTCTAAATCCTGGGGAGAAGTTATAGCTGGATTTTTTAAAGAAGATCAGGAAGGCTTTTATAAGGATTGGACAAAACTTTATAAAGAAAGTTTCCTGGAAAAGTCCCTGTTTGAGGAAGGCTATTTAGCAATGATGGAACTTATAAAGTATTCTCCCAATATACCGCATCTTGTTCATGGTGATTTTCATTTAGGAAATATATTGTCGGATGGAAAACAAGTTACTGGTATAGTTGATTGGGAGCTTTCCATGTATGGGGATTTTATGTTTGATCTTGCAATATTACATCTGTGGTCGCCCCACTTGGATTTCCCCCAAAAGGTGAGAAATTTGTGGCTGGAGAATGGGACTGATATAGTAAACTTTGAAGAAAGACTGCGTTCACATATGCTGTTTAAAGCAGTAGACGGTCTGCGATTTTATGCTAAACAAGGGGCAAAGCCTAGTTATGACTTTATCAGAAAAATAGTAGTGAATTTGCTAAAGGGATTGTAAGCATATTGTTATAAAAACATCAAGAACCTAGAATAATCTAAGTTCTTG
>JARBUB010000245.1 GCA_029239905.1 Clostridia bacterium | reverse complement strand
GAGGTATCAAGGATTTCATATTGAATACCAAAGTTTTTGAACACCTTATCCAATACTCTAAAGGTTCCACCATAGAGATTATCAGATATTAATATCTTGTCTCCGCTTTTGAATAAAGTTAGAACTGCTGTAGTTGCAGCCATTCCGCTGCCAAATGCAAGTCCGCCGAAACCACCCTCTAAATCTGCAATCAGCTTCTCCACTCCTTCTCTTGTTGGATTTCCTGTTCTTGAATATTCGTAACCGGTATGCACTCCAAAGGATGGCTGCTTATAGGTTGAGGTCTGATATATTGGAACGTTGACCGCACCTGTTCTTTCATCTCCATCTATTCCACCATGAATTAACAATGATTCTATTCTCATTTTATTTCCTCCTATAATTTAGTAATATTAAAATTTATCTGCTGTTGCAATAAAGATGCCTGTTTCAATGTATTCCCCTTTACTGGAATATCCTTTTGCTCTTAAACCAGTGTCTTCTATTGATATATTCTTGAACCCAGCTTGCTCTAGCCACTCTATCATTTGAATGATGCTAAAGCCCATCCATTCATCATACATTTCTTCTCTAGCCCATTGTCCCTTGTGCTCTAACACATCGCTGACAACCAACTTGCCGCCATACTTCAGCACTCTATACATTTCTGCTATGCTCTTCCCAGCCTCTGCAACATGATGAAGCGCCATGTTGATAGTGATTGCATCCAAAGACTCATCAAATAAAGCCAAATCGTCCAAGCTTGATCTAATTGGATAAATATTGTTATGGCCCAAGCTTATACTTTCTCGCTTTAACTCCTTAAGCATATTAGTGGATTGATCCAAAGAGAAAATTATGTTTGGCTTCTTGGAAGCCAAGCCTAAGGAAATAAAGCCAGTACCACAGCCTAAATCACCAACTATCTTGCTTTCTATTTGCAGCTTTTGTAGAATTCTATCTCGTACTTCATCCTTAAAGTACTCACTTCTCATTATGTTCCAGCTTGAAGCTATGTTATCAAAATATTGTCTTGAGCCCATTGCGATTTCTCCTTTTCTTATATTTTATATAAATGTTCTTTTGAAGCCTCATAAACAAAAAAACTCCTGCCCCTATAAATATAGAGGCAGAAGATTATTCCGCGTTTCCACTCTAGTTGCTGCCTTCATTATATGGCAGCATCTCATTTGATCAGTACTTTCATACTTTAACTCTGTATCGGGAGTTCCCGTAAAAGCCTACTTCATTTCGGTTTTATGCTCACAGGGGCACTTCAATCATTTTCTGCATAAGGTTCTTTCAGCCTAGAAACCTCTCTCTTGGATGCTGCCACGATTTACTCTCCCTGATCAGCGCTTTATCATATTAATCCTATTTGTTTGGTAGGTTATATAGTATATTATATGCTATTCTTTTAAAAAAATCAACTAAAAAATAATATTTCTATTACGAAAAACAAATACCGTCCCAGTACTTTTTCAAATACTTGACTCTATTAAATATAGGCTGTTAGTAAATATTTATTTTAGTGCACTATTTAACGCATTTTCTATTGCCTTCAATATTACTTTACTACTTGAAGTAGCACCAGAGACAATATCAACTGCTAATGACTGAGCTACTACAACTTTACTTGGTATTATTTCAGCTGAAGCTCCCCTATCATTTTTGTGTTTTACCAGTTCTATTCCTTCTATTTTATGATTCTTTACATTGACCTTAACTTCAGCAGCAACCCACAACACTTCATAACTACCTGTATAAGTCCCATCCTCTACTTTAGAGAGATTAACGTTTGATATGGTTATTTCTTCAACTTGTTTTTGATATGCTTTCAAATCAATGAAAGACTTAATGCCGGTTACACCATAGTAACTCACAACTATCACTACCACTAAAACAGCTAAAGTTATTAGTTGTTTCTTTTTCATATAACTAACCTCCATCTGTTTTTTAGTATATTCAATAGATATACGTAAAAATCTCCCAATGTACTGATATTACATAAAGTACCGGGGACGGTTGGAGTTATCCTACTGCCTTTTCTAAAATAACCAAATTGGAAGCGCACTTAAATATCCCTAGTAGAATAGTTTGTTAATAAGATTGTTTATTAATGGAGGAGTTATAATGGGATATTATGTTAGAGTTGAGGAAAATGTAAAAATTTATGTAGAGGATCTTAACCCAGAGGGTAATAAGACAATTCTTTTTCTACACGGTTGGCCTGGCAACCATAACTTGTTTGAATATCAGTTTAACCAGCTTCCTAAGATGGGCTATAGATGCATTGGAATAGATACCAGAGGATTCGGTAATTCTGACAAACCTTGGAGTGGCTATGATTACGACCGCTTAGCAGATGATGTTCGATGTGTAATTGACGCACTCGAATTACGTGATATCACCCTGGGAGGACATTCAACTGGTGGAGCAATTGCTATCAGATATATGGCTAGGCACAATGGGTATGAGGTATCAAAGCTTGCGCTTTTTGCCGCTGCCGCACCCAGTCTTATTCAGCGCCCATATTTTCCTTATGGTTTGCCTAGAGAGGCTGTACTTGATATCATTCAAGGAACCTATAATGACCGCCCTAAAATGCTTCGGGATTTTGGAGACATGTTTTTCTTCCAACATATAACTGAATCACTCTCAGATTGGCTCTTCCATATGGGACTAGAGGCATCAGGTTGGGCTACTGCTTCAATTGCAAACACTTGGTTAGATGAAGAAAGTTTGTTTTCTGACCTAGAAAAGATACAAGTTCCAACCCTGATACTTCATGGTATCCATGATAAAGTCTGTCTCTTCCCATTGGCTGAAGCTCAAAACCAAAGCATTAAAAATTCTAAGCTTGTGCCATTTGAATTCAGCGGTCATGCCTTATTTTACGACCAGAAAGACAAATTCAACAAGGAATTGACACAATTTATTGAGGAATAACTTAAAATATTACAGGCTAAAGGTATTCTAACTCAGGTCTCTTTTGTTTTTCTTGAATGGAGTGACCCCTTCTGGCATACTTTTTCTATAGAAATAGCCCTTTGATATATCATTAAGATAGCGCTAATTGCTAACACCATATATCCAGAATATCAAATCATTGGCTATATATAATCCATGCATAAATATTGCTATACAAGGGATTTACTAACTTATATACTAGTTATTAAAAGGAGGAATTTATTATGAAACATAAGATTGTTGTTTATTCTGATTATATATGACCATTTTGCTATATCGGCAAGGGTATTGTCGATCAATTAAAAAAAGAGTTCGATATCGAAGATGAATGGATGCCTTTTGAGATACACCCAGAAACCCCAAAAGAAGGAAAGTTAATATCTGAAGTTTTTCCTGCTGCTAATGTAGAAAAGATGTTTGCTAACTTAAGAAATACTGGAAAGCTTTATGACATTGATTTTATAGGCAATAATTTATTGTCAAATTCATATCTTGCCTTAACTGCAGGAGAATTTGCAAAAGAAAAAGGGGAATTTGAAGAATTCCACGAAAAAATATTTCACGCCTATTTCAACGAAGGAAAAGATATTGGAGATATTAAGGTAATATCAAACATCGCTGAAGGTTTAGGATTAAACCAAGAAGAAATGATTGAGAAGCTTGAAGCTGGAACTTATGATAGTGTTCTGAATGATACTCAAGGGACAGCACATCAACATAACATCAGAAGCACTCCAACCTTTATCATTGATGATAAGTACTCTATAGTAGGAGCACAGTCCGTTGAAACTTTTAAAGAAGTACTTTTAAACATTGAAAAGCAGTAATGTTTATGGGGGGATGTTATTCCGTAGCAACCTTAGGGCCGG
Organism: Clostridia bacterium; assembly: GCA_029239905.1. Lineage (GTDB taxonomy): Bacteria > Bacillota > Clostridia > Lutisporales > Lutisporaceae > GWB2-37-7. The sequence goes on along the minus strand of JARBUB010000245.1, from coordinate 540 downwards.
CTCCGAGAACAACATCCCCTATTTCACCAATTATAACCGTTGTAGTTGATCTTTCGTTGGAGGAACTAATAAGGATATCCCTGCATAAATATCAGAGGTGACTACTTATTTTTTCTCCATAGAGTGGTGGTTGAAAAAGGGCGCAATCCGATACTATAATAGAACTGTTGCGAGGATCCTACCAAAGCCGTCTTTGCTCCAAGCTCTCCAACACGTCGTATTCCCTCTAAAACTGCTGCCTTCCCGAGTCCCATCTTGCGATAATCGGGATCTGTTGCTACCGGTTCTATTACTGCATAGCCCGCTTCCGGATCATACCACATTCCACAATAAGAGACAAAATTCCCATCAGGTGCAACAACAGCTACCTTTAAGCTTAAGTCTACATTAGGCCGAATCATTTCTTCGCCTCTTTCCTGATCATCCTCTTTAGAACCTTGAAACTCCCCCTCACCTTTCAGCTCATGGTTAAATCCCTTCCATAAGACACGCCCGTATTGATATAGATCATAGGTTTCCTTCATACTCGTAATATGAAAC
>JARBUB010000244.1 GCA_029239905.1 Clostridia bacterium | reverse complement strand
AAGATGCTGGAAAATGCGCGAAGGCTTCGAAAGGGCATCCCTGGCTGCCCCAAAGTGGAAATGACTAGTGGCCTCGACTTTTTTAAGCGTTTGGGTGAACGGGTTAAAGATAACAAGCATCTTCCTAAATGGGTAAGTGAGCTTTATCTGGAATACCATCGTGGGACCTATACAACCATGGGCAGAAGCAAAAGGTATAATAGGAAGGCAGAGTTTCTATATCATGATTTAGAAGTGCTGGCGGTAATAAGTGATGTGGCAACAGCAAAACATGAATATCCGAAGGAAGCCTTGAGAAAAGGCTGGAAAGTGATTCTATTAAATCAATTCCATGACATCATTCCAGGTACTTCCATAGAGGAGGTATATGAAGAATCCTATGCTCAATACGAAGAACTGTTGGAAGAAGGAAAAAAAACACAAAACAAGCTGTTAGATGTCATTGCCTGCAACATTCAAAGTAAAGGACTCTCGGTCATGGCAATGAATACTCTAGGTCACAAAAGAAATGATTTGGTCTATGTAGATTTGGAGGAATTACCAAACCATGCTTATGCTGTCCTTTATGAGGGGGAAAGGTATCCTTTACAGAGGCTTGATGGAGGAATAGGGATTTTTTACGGAAGAAATATGCCGGGAAGCGGATATCGTACATATACTCTTGTAGAAGAAGAGGGTAAAAGAGAAAATCAACTAATAGTGAAGAAAGATCATCTAGAGAATCCTTTCTTTGTTCTTAAGCTTAATGAAAAGGGCCAGATTACTTCTATTTATGATAAGAAAGCTCAAAGAGAAATTATACATACAGAAAAACCAGCCAATGTATTTCAAGCCTTTGAGGATAAACCTCATAAGTGGGATGCATGGGACATTAATATTTACTATCAAGAAAAAATGTGGGAGATTGATGAACTGGAAGAAATTGAAGTTGTGGCTGTAGGACCGGTTCGCGGAACTCTAAAGATAAGATACCGTTATATGGATTCTATCATCCTCCAATATATTCACATTTATCAAGATATGGATCGTATTGATTTTGAAACAGAAATCGATTGGAAAGAAACCCACACCTTATTAAAGGTTGCTTTTCCAGTAGATGTTCATACAAATAAGGCGACCTATGATATACAGTATGGAAATGTAGAAAGACCAACTCATTGGAATACAAGTTGGGATGTAGCGCGCTTTGAGGTCTGTGGACATAAATGGGCAGACTTATCAGAGGAAGGCTATGGAATCAGCTTATTAAATGACTGTAAATATGGTTATGATATCAAAGATAGTGTTATGCGTTTATCCCTTTTAAAGTCCTCTACATGGCCGCACCCAACAGCTGATAAAGAGAAGCATTTATTTACATATGCAATATATCCACATATGGGTAATGTAAAACAAGGGAATACCATTGAAATGGGATATCAATTGAATGTGCCAGCTATCGGTAAACTCATCCCTCCACAGGAAGGGAATTTGACAGAAGACTATAGTTTGGTAGAGCTTGACCAACGAAATGTATTTATAGAAAGTATCAAAGAAGCTGAAGACGATGATGCTATGATCCTTCGTTTATATGAAGCCATGCACCAACGAGGCTTCGTTACCATGAGGCTTAATGTAAATGTAGATAAAGTGTTCTTGTGCAATTTATTAGAGGAAAACATAGAAGAGGTGCAAGTGAACAATCACATACTTACTTTTGAAATCAAGCCTTATGAAATAAAAACCTTTAAGGTATATAAAAGCAAGCGGTAACCGCACCATAGTTATCATATGTAATGAACACATTAAAAAAATCTAGCACTTGAAAAGTCATTGCAACTATGATATTTTAAACATTAGATACATAGCAAGTTGTTTTAACAATATCTAGGAGGTGAAATGATGAACACATTTTCAGTTAACAATGTATTGGATAGAATAGAAAACCTTGTTGCTCGTATTTCAGCAAAGAAAGCTGCCCAAGGGGGAAGTCTATCCAAAATTATATATTGTTAGCATTGCAGATGGATCATCATTTTATAATAAAGATTATTATTACCCGGGTGATTTTCTGCCCGGGTTTTGTTGTATAAAAGTATATTGATTTATCACTGCCTGGGCGAGAGAGTAATCTATCTGCCCAGTTTTTGTGCCCGGGTTTGATGTATAAAAACAACAACATTTTTCGAGGAGTGATAATAATGATAAGTTTTTCAGTAAATGAATTAAATAAATATTATGGAGCAAATCATGTTTTAAAGGGCTTGAGCTTTGAAATATTTGAGGGAGAAAAGGTAGGGCTATTGGGTAAGAATGGAGCCGGCAAATCAACACTGTTTAAGATATTAGCGGGGATAGAGGGCTATGAAAGCGGAAATGTTGCGATTCCAAATGGTGTTAAGGTAGGAGTGTTAGATCAAATACCTGATTATCCTGAGGGTTATTCTGTTATGGATGTCCTAATGACTGCTTTTGAGAAGCATTTGTCTTTAAAGCAGGAAATGAATAAGCTGGAGCACGAAATGGCGGTTCATTATGATGAAAAAATAATGAAGCGTTATGGAGAGATTCAAGCAAGCTTTGAGGCTTTAGGTGGCTATACAATTGAAAGTGAAATAGCTAAGATATGTAATGGTCTTCAAATAAGCCTGGATATGCAAAAGCAGGAGTTTAAGCTACTTAGTGGTGGGGAGAAGACTAAGATTAACTTAGGCAGGATACTTTTGAAGAATACAAATGTATTGCTACTGGATGAGCCTACGAATCATTTGGATATATCGTCAACAGAGTGGATTGAGGAGTTTATCAAGCAATACAAGGGAACCGTAATAATAATATCTCACGACAGATATTTTCTGGACAATGTAGTGACTCGGATAGCAGAAATTGTTGAAGGTAAAGTAGAGCTGTATCAAGGAAATTATAGTTATTATGTTGTTGAAAAAGAAAATAGATATATGCAGCAGCTTACACAATATCAGCAGGAGCAAAAGAAAATTCAGCAGCTGGAATTAGCGGCGCGGAAAATGCACGAATGGGCTAACAATGCAGATAATCCTGCCATGCATAAGCGAGCTTTTGCCATAGAGAAGCGGATAGAGAGATTGGAAAATACAGATAAACCTCTCAAAGAAAAGGCGATTACTGCTACATTTAATCAAGAAAGTTTCTCGGGTAAAGAAATAGCAGTATTTAAGGAAATATCAAAAACTTACAACGAAAATAGAATTCTTGATAACATCAATATGACATTATATAAAGGTGATCGTATAGCGCTGCTGGGAAGAAACGGCTGCGGCAAAACGACACTGCTTCGGATTGTTACAGGAGAAGAACAGCCGGATACAGGGGCTGCTAAGCTAGGAGAAAGCATTAAGTACGCACTGCTGCAGCAAGATATTGTTTTTGAAAAGCCTGAAAAAACAGTTTTGGATACCATTAGATATGAATTTGAGATAAGCGATTCTGCAGCAAGAAATATCCTGGCAGTATATAAATTCAGGGGCAACGATGTATTTAAAAAGGTAGAGTCTTTGTCAGGGGGAGAGAGGACTAGATTAAGACTTTGTCTTTTGATGCAAAACGATGTCAATATGCTGATACTTGATGAACCTACCAATCACTTAGATATTGCTTCCAGAGAGTGGATAGAAGAGTGTGTAGAAAATTTTGAAGGAACTATACTATTTGTATCCCATGACAGATATTTTATTAGTCGATTTGCTGATAAGATATGGGAGCTGGAGGATGGGAAAATCAACATATTTAATGGCACTTATGAGGAGTATAGAGAATCTAAGGAAAAAGCTATTAAGACCAACGCTGAAAAGCTAGTCGTCAAAGAAAAGCCCAAGGTTCAAATGAAGCAACCTATTAAAGCAATAGAATTGGAAATTGGACAAATTGAATCTGACTATGTGAGACTTCAAGAGCTGCTTCAGAAAAAGGAGGATTTGACCGATAAACTGGATGTTCTATATCAAAACTGGATGGATTGTTAGGTATGTGAAGGGGACGCTGTGAACAGCGCCCCCTCCATTTTTATTGTGACTACAATAACTCTCTCATGCAGTTAATTGTAAAGTCAATATCATCTCGAGTCACATCGTTGTTTGTTACAAATCTCAATTCTCCTCTATAAGCACCATTTGCCTTGATACCCTTTTGATAAAGCGCATCAATAAATTCCGCATCAGACATTTTGAGGTTATCTATTGTGAAAAACACCATATTTATATGTATGCTGTCCATATCAACCTTCACACCAGGCAGTTCAGCCAACTTCTTTGCTAGATATTTGGCATTGTCATGATCGATATCTAGTCTTTTTGTCATGTCGTTTAAAGCTAATAAACCTGCTGCTGCTAATATGCCTGATTGTCTCATGCCCCCGCCTATGAGCTTGCGGTTTTTCTTTGCCTTTGCTATGAAGCTTTTGCTGCCGGCAACCATAGAACCTACAGGAGCGCATAAGCCCTTCGAGAGGCAGAACATTACTGTATCTGTATAAGCCGCTATTTCTTTTGCTTCAACATTTAGATATTCTGCTGCATTGAATATTCTTGCACCATCTAAATGCACAGCCAGGTTATGTTTCTTAGCTATATCAAATATTTGCTTCATAGTTTCTAAAGGAACAACTCTTCCGTTGGAAAGTGCATTTTCCATACAAATCAGTGTTGTATCAGGATGATGAATATCTTCCTCTCTGATTGCAGCTTCTACATCCTGGGGCTGCATTATGCTGTTTATGCCTCTTACAGTTTTTAGATTTACCCCTGAAAGTACCGCAACTGCACCAACCTCATGCACTACAATATGGCAGTTCTCCTCAACGATTATTTCATCGCCTCTTCGGGTATGAGTCATGACAGCCAATTGATTTCCCATAGTTCCACTTGGTACAAACATAGCTGCTTCTTTGCCCATTAATTTGGCTGCTAATGCTTCAAGTTCAATAACTGTTGGATCATCTCCATATACATCATCTCCAACGATTGCTTCCGCCATAGCCTTTCTCATCAGCTCTGTTGGCATTGTTACAGTATCACTTCTAAAGTCAATATAACGCAAATTATTCCCTCCTAATAATAAACTCAGCAAAGCTTAATTTATATTAATTCATTCAAATATTATTATACAATAGGCATTAAAAGATGTCATATAAATTAACTGCGATAATAAAGTATTATAACGAGGCAAAAATATATACCCCACTTCTATAAGTGGCGGGTTTCGATTTTAGCAATAAGCGGTGGGCATATATCCCCTGCCTCGTTGAAACGCTCCAGTAGATTTTTTTGCTAACAGCAAAAAAATCTTAAAGTCAAAGTCTTGTTATAAGGCTTAAAATGATGCCACAGTACAATTTAGACAAGATTAACTTGAAGCTTTGTAAATCAATAGGGCGGTGAATAACATGAAGCTATTAGTTGTAAAAAGAACCTTTATATTATTTCTTGGAATTATAATATTGGCACTTTTCTTGGTAACTGTAGATTTTACCTTTGGTCCAATCGCTTCAACCTTTAAGAATAGTATGGAGTACCAAAAGGCAGAACGACAGCCGCTTAAGAAATACAGCGCCTTGCAGGGAGAATTCGAGTTTTACTTGCCCATGGATTGGACTACAATGGAGGAGACCTTCAGCGGGGGGGAAATCATATATAATATTTTCTTTGTATCAAAGGATAAAAAGATTCATGGCTTTGTACAGGTTTGGGATATCAACAAACCTTTAAAACAGTTTATCGATGAGTCTAAACAAGCAGCTGTAGGGGTTATAGATTTTAAGTATTACAGAGTCAAGGAAGTAACTATAAATAATAATAAGGGATATTTGCTAGATTACAGCAGGAAAGATAATAATGATAAGTACATAAAGTCATACGAAACATTTGTTGAAGGGGCAAATGGCAGAATATATCGAGCAAGTTTCTTTGTTGAGGAGCAAAATTGGAAACAGAACTATCTGATATTGTTTAATAGGATAACAAGGTCCTTTGTAATTAAGAAATAAGAGGCTTTGTCGAAGCGTCTCCTATGGTTTAAAGCATGAATTCGACATTGCTTGCCTTGTCGTTTTATGGACAAAAAAGTACACTTTATTTCCAGGGAAATTACGACAATAGTTATAAGCAGATTCGACAAGGTGCGAAATATACAATTTTAAGGGGAGCAATTTAGCAATTGCTCCCCTTAAAATTCTTGTTATTCTTTCAAATCCCAAATAGGCACATTTAGTGTTGTATTCGTATCAAGCATCGTAATATCAACATTGTCCTTGACTGGGTCAATATTATCTATCCATACTGGACTGTTTCTATAGAACACTTCTATCTTACTAGATGAATTAAAGATTTCTTCTGCACGTTTTAGCTTCATAAAACCAACTCCCTTTCTTATTAGTAATATTATTCATAGCCGCAAAAATAATATACATTTTGCAAATACAAAATAAAATATTCGTAAATATACAATAATAATATATAATACAGTTATGACTAAAATTTGGAGAAACAGAAATGTTGTGAAAAGACATTGGAGGAGTATATGAGTAAAATAGAATTAACAGCACCCTGTAATTTCGCACTGGAAGCAGTGCTAGCTAGGGAGATAAGAGATTTAGGATACGAAACCACTTTGGTGGAAGATGGTAGAGTTAATTTTGAAACCGATGAGTATGGAATATGTATGGCAAACTTATGGCTAAGGACAGCTGAGAGAATACTTATCAAGGTAGGCGAGTTTAATGCAGAAACCTATGATGAGCTTTTCGAAAGAACCAAAAAACTTCCTTGGCATAAATGGATTCCTAGAGATGCTGAATTTCCAGTAGCCAAGGCATCCTCTATCAAGTCAAAGCTTTTTAGTGCATCAGACATACAAGCTATTGTAAAAAAAGCAATCGTTGAAAGCATGAAGCAAAAGCATAAGCTTGACTGGTTTCCTGAAAAAGGGCCTAAATATCCAATACATGTATTTATAAATAAGGATAAGGTAGTTTTGTACATAGATACAACAGGCTATGCACTGCATAAAAGAGGTTATCGAGAATTAGCCAATGAAGCGCCAATAAAGGAAACTCTAGCAGCAGCTATGGTATTGCTTACACCATGGAGGGCGGACAGACTGCTTGTTGATCCATTCTGCGGATCTGGTACTATACTAATAGAGGCAGCTTTAATAGGCCTAAATATGGCACCGGGATTAAACAGAAGCTTTACTGCTGAAGAGTGGGACATTACACCGAAGGATATGTGGGAGAAGGCTAGGGAAGAAGCAAAAAGCAAGATTAGAACAGATGTATCAATGACAATTCAAGGTTATGATATAGATGAAAATTCACTCAAGGTAGCTCGCAGCAATGCAAGACTGGCAGGGGTGGAGAACCAAATACACTTCCAAAAGAGAGATGTGAGAGAGCTTAGCAGTAATGATAAGTATGGGTTTGTTGTGACAAATCCGCCTTACGGAGAACGGATGGAGGATGCGAAATCTGTTGAGCATTTATACAAGGACATGGGAAAAGTAATGAAAAGACTTGATTCTTGGAGCTTTTACATCATTACAGCTCATGAAGGCTTCGAAAAGTTATTTGGCAGAAGAGCAGATAAAAAGCGTAAGCTTTATAATGGCATGATGAAGACTGATTTCTATCAGTTTTATGGGCCTAAGCCTCCAAGAGCTCCAAGAGAAGAAAAGCCAGAAGAAAATATAGAATAATATATGTAGGGGTAGCTGCCCACAGCTACCCTTTTACTATACCAAAAATAAATTTTATAAAATGAAACAAACTGTGCTTGTTTTGCGTATATACTATTAGTGAAAATGTTTGTTCAAAACATACAGTATAAAAGAGCAAGATAAATATTAGAAGTATAAATATATGAAATAAATAACGGGAGCTGATTTTATTGAGTCGCCGAAGATTTGACAGGGATTTCAATGGCTTTGGAGGACCTGATTTTAATGGACCTAGTGGGCATAGAGGGCCAGCAGGATTATTTGGATTAGTTTTTTCTCTTGCAGCATTGGGAATTACCATCGCATTTAATGTATTGGGTATAGTAATAGATGTTCTTTCAGGTTTATCAGGACATAGGTCTGTAAAAGAAAATGAGCCATTTCGTCAAGATTCTAAGCAACAAGAATCTAGGCAGGAAGAACCTAAGAAACAATATCAAACAGCTTCTTCCAGTTCAGCAAAAGCTGAAGGTAGTACAAATACG
>JARBUB010000243.1 GCA_029239905.1 Clostridia bacterium | reverse complement strand
CTTGTAATTTTTAAAGCCTTACTGCCTATACGAATAACCTCAGCATTATCAACAAAGAGCTGCATAATAGGCCTGCTTGTAAGCTGAATCAGTACAAGCATAAACAAACTGAATACGGCAACCATTATTATACTCTTGTTAAAGCCCTTTCGTACTCTGTCCAGTTTTCTTGCACCGATATTCTGACCCGCAAAGGTTGAAACAGCTGCACCCAAGGAATTAAACGGCTGCTGTACCAACTGCTCTACACGTCCGGCTGCTGTAAATGCTGCAGTGACATCTTTTCCAAAAGAATTGACAACTCCCTGTAAGATAACACAGGAAACTGCAATCAGAGCAGTTTGTGCTGCTACCGGCAGTCCTATTAAAATACTCTTCTTCATAATAAATTTATCGAATTTCATATCTTGCCTTTTAATACGGAAGTAGGGATTCTTTATGACAGCATAAATACCACAGCTGACCGCGGCAATAAACTGAGAAATTACCGTTGCCACACCGGCTCCCCTTACACCCCAATGGAATACGCAGACAAATAGCAGATCCAGTGCCACATTAAGCAAACAGGAGATAATCAAAAATATCAGAGGGGTCTTGGCATCACCAAGGGCTCTTAATATAGCTGCTATTCCATTGTATGCCGCTACCGCAATAATACCTCCGCACATAATCTGCATGAAAGCTACCGAATCATCAAGAATTTTAGGATCTGTATTTAATAATACCAGAATCTGCCTTGCAAAAATTACACTTATACCGCTCATAAGAACACCGGCAGTCATTATAATGTAAATCGCATTAGCAATGGTTTTCTTAACTTCCTTTTCCTGATTGGCACCAAAGTACTGGGAAATCAAAATAGCGATACCAGTTGACATACCAATACATAGTGAAAAGAATAAAAAATGCAGGGATGCTGAGGTACCAACTGCTGCTAAAGCATCGGACCCAACAAAATGACCTACAATAATAGAATCTATCAGATTATAAAACTGTTGAAATATGTTTCCTATTAGCATAGGAAAGGCAAACCTGATAAGCAGAGAGAACTCTTTTCCCTCTGTCATGTTACGTACATTTGAATTTGACATGTCTACTCCTCGCTGACTTTCATATAATTCTTTGTAAACACCCGTGTTTTGGATCTGTTGAACCCAATATGAATAGTTATTTGCATAAAGCAAGTTCATGGTACGGCTTGCTTTTTATAGCTGCTCTCTTACAACATTGGATCCCGGGTGAACTGTCATTTCTATTGAACTTATATCAGCGCAAGGTTTAACAATGATCATTCAGGTCTTCTGTATAACGAAGCATTACTCTGGATATTATAACACAAAATGTATTTAATCGAAATGGTGTATCTTCTACCAAAAATGCATTCCCATGTTATAAATTCTCTTGGTTTTCCTCTTTTCTGATTAATTGCCGTAAGCTCTTTTCCACCTGTTTTCTCGGTATCATGATTTGATGACCGCAGCCCTGGCATTTTAGTCGGAAATCCATGCCAATTCGAAGTACCTCCCAAAGAGAACTACCACATGGGTGCTGTTTTTTTAATTTCACTACATCTCCTACTTTAATATCCATTTATGTTCCAGCCTTTCCTGGGTGAATCTTAACTTTCTACACCCTAAATAAAAAAAATAAAAATATTTTAAAAAACCCCTTGATTTTTTCGCACTACGTGATATAGTATATTCATACATTACATGTAGTATTAAAAACTACATGGCGCGTCTATCAATAACGTTTTATGAAAGGAATGATTATTATGGCTCACTTTATCAAACATCCCAAAGATCCTGGAAGTGCAATTACCCATTTTATTGGCATGCTTATGGCTGCCTTTGCAGCATTTCCTTTACTCATCAAAGCTTCTAAAGCCCCTGATAAAACAGGAGTCATTGCGCTTGGTATATTTGCCTTGAGCATGATACTTCTCTATACCGCAAGCACAGTATATCATACCTTTGATTTATCTGACAAGGTTAATAGAGCCCTGAAAAAATTTGATCACATGATGATCTTTATATTAATAGCTGGTACTTATACACCAATCTGCCTTGTTCCACTGAAAGGTAAAGTTGGAACTGCTCTCCTTATTCTGATATGGGGAATGGCTATCCTTGGAATTTTATTAAAAGCTTTATGGGTGTATTGCCCTAAATGGGTATCCTCCGTTATCTACATCGCTATGGGCTGGACCTGTGTACTTGCATTTGCACCTATTTTAAACACGCTGCCAAGAGAAGGCTTTAACTGGCTGCTGGCAGGCGGAATAATTTATACGGTAGGCGGTGTTATCTATGCACTGAAGCTTCCAATCTTTAACAGCCGTCATAAGAATTTCGGCTCCCACGAAATCTTCCATTTATTCTGCATCGGCGGTACAGTATGCCATTTTATACTGATGTATAAGTTCATAGCCGGCGGTAATTTTTAAATATTGACATTTTAGCTCACCTGTGGTAATATTGATAATAATTATTGTTATTGGAGGTGAGCTATGACAACTACAAAGTTTAGCCGACAAAGAGAATCTATAAAAGACTATTTGTCTACTACCAAAGATCATCCTACGGCTGATATGGTATATGATCATATCAAGAAGATATATCCGAATATCAGTTTAGGAACCGTATACCGCAATCTGAATTTTCTGGTTGAACAGGGATCTATCATTAAGGTATCCTATGGTAATGGAAGTGATCACTTTGATGGCAATGTCTTACCCCATTATCATTTTATCTGTAGGAACTGTTCCGCAATTGAGGATATATCCATGCCGAAAGAGGCAGTTGAGCAATTTCTTCATTCTGCTGATGAGAACTTCGCAGGAACAATTGAAGCCAGCAGTACTTATTTCTATGGACTTTGCAAAAAATGTTCAGAAAATAAACATTAAGCTTGTGATAACCTTAGCTCCGTATCCGATGAGGATAACGGGGCTTTTTTATTTGCTGGAATACTATGATTTTTATATAGAATCCCTGGTCGGAATCGGCTTTCTACTTTAATCATGGAGTACATTTCAACTACCTGATACTATGCATATCCAAAGCTTTCCGAAGAAATAGTTTAGATATAGTTTAGAGTGACCATTAAAACTTCAAATATCTTATTCTAGTAAGGCTTTCCATGTCTACTAGAATAATCAGGAAATCGGTTGTTCTTTAATTTCTCACCTTATTAAACATAAGTATAAAATCTTTCAAAGAGAATCCTAGAATGAAAGAATCGAATCTCTTAAATAAAATCAAATTGTGGAAAATAATTCATTCTTTCTATTGTAAATATCCAGATATTACAATAAGATTAGTAATATACAACCTTATATTAATTCCATGATATACTAAAAATAATGAGAATTTTTTATAAAAAAGGGTTGACTTCTAAAGAATATTATAATAATATAATAACAGTAATTATTACTATAATTTAAACATTAAAGGAGATTAATACAATGAAGAAATTTGTCTGTCAGGTTTGTGGTTATGTTCATGAAGGAGATTCTGCACCGGAGCAATGTCCAGTATGTAAGGCACCTTCTGCTAAATTTACAGAGCAGAGTGGAGATATGACATGGGCTGCTGAGCACGTTGTTGGCGTTGCACAGGGTGTAAGCGAAGATATCTTAAAAGATTTAAGAGCTAACTTCACAGGTGAATGTACTGAAGTAGGTATGTACTTAGCAATGGCCAGAGTAGCACATAGAGAAGGATATCCTGAGATTGGTTTATACTATGAGAAGGCTGCTTTTGAAGAAGCTGAACATGCTGCAAAATTTGCTGAGCTTTTAGGTGAAGTAATTACTCCCAGCACAAAGAAGAATCTTGAGCTTAGAGTAGATGCTGAGAACGGCGCTACTGCTGGTAAGACAGACCTTGCAAAACGTGCAAAGGCTGCTAACCTTGATGCTATCCATGACACCGTTCATGAAATGGCAAGAGATGAAGCAAGACACGGAAAAGCTTTCCAAGGTCTTTTGAACAGATATTTTGGAAAATAATACGAAAAGCAAAAGGTGTGGTAAGATTTCTTGCCACACCTTTTTTATGGGCTCAGCTATTATAATGTGACTTGTGATGTGGGTGGCACCCAAAACAACACATATTACACGTAGGTGTAAAAGGGACTTACCTCAAATAATAAAAGCTATTGACAAATAAATTTGTTGTAACTATAATGGTTACAACAGGGAGAATTAAATTATAAAAATAAAGTTAGCTGTGGAGGAGAAGTAAATGAAAACATTATTTGATTAAACTAGGGTGTGTCTGAAAACTGCTTGTGCCGGGCTGGATGTTCCACTTTGTGGGAGGCAAGGCGCAATTTTGGGGACGTAGTGGTGTTACGTTCCTTAA
>JARBUB010000030.1 GCA_029239905.1 Clostridia bacterium | reverse complement strand
AAACTGAACAAGATTGATGAAATATGGTATTGCGGGAGGATAAAACATGGAGATGACAAGAGGTGTACAAATTTTAAGAATTGAAGGGGAATGCTGCAAGGAAGTAGATGATTTTGTTGTGCGGGAGTATCCATTCACAATTTTCTTAAATGGTGAGGAGCTGGTGACCTTGTTGTGCTCTCCCATGGCCCTGGATTTTCTTGTATATGGTTTTTTGATATCCGAAGGTATCATTCAAAACAAAAAAGATATAGTAGATTTAAAGGTAGATGAAGAAAAAGGTGTAGCTGATGTTCTAACTACTCAGCAAAAGGACATGAGCAGCTACTTTACTGGTACAAGAATGATGACTACCGGGTGTGGTAGAGGAGCTGTTTTTTATAATATACATGATGTGGTTAATTGCAGACCAGCAGAAGAAGGCTTAAAGGTGAACGGGTCAAAGCTTCTATCTTTAATGAAAGAGTTCTCAGCAGCATCAGAGATATTTAAAGACACAGGGGGAGTACACAGCGCCGCTCTAAGTGATGGCGAAAAGATATTGCTATTTCATGAGGACGTAGGAAGGCATAATGCATTGGACAAGGTTTTGGGAGAAGCTTTTATCAGGGATATTCTGTTCTCGGATAAACTAGTTTTGACTAGCGGCAGAATTTCCTCGGAAATGATTACAAAGGTTGCAAAAAGAGGGATTTCTATAGTTGTCTCCCGCTCTGCGCCTATGGATTTGGCCTTGCGAATAGGAGAAGAGATGAATACAACCATAGTTGGTTTTGCTAGAGGGAATAGAATGAATGTCTATACGGGAAGCTCTAGAATTGATTTTGAGGTATAAATAAAGCATCCTAGGAATGTATTTCCTAGGATGCTTTATTTATATGTTGATACTCGGACTTGTCTTTCAAATGAGGTATATAAGTCACCAATTTAAGCTATTTTGCCTAATTTTCATATTCCTTTTGCTTCTCTACGATATACTTCCGCACTTTTACATTCCACCTATTGTAAAGCCATGGTCTTTCTTCTTTGACTATGAGCATAAAATAATCAAGAACACCGAGCTTGTATAGGCCTTTTGATAAATGCCTGGGAAAATCTCTTTTTTTTGTATAGCATTTCTTTGGATCTATGATCATTAATCTTCCATCAAGACCAACCATAATATCTTTGCAGCGAATATCTTGCTTTGAAAACTCTAGTTTTTGGAACTCGTCAAAAAGCTCTAGAATCTTAATTGAGAGATTCTTATTTAAACCATGTTTTTTTATATAATCCTTAAGGGGGATTCCATCAACATAGTCCCGTATCATATAATTCCCAGTCATTCCATAAACCTTTGGGAAAAATTCGTTATTTCCAATTTTATTTAGTATATAGAATTCATCCTTACAGCTTTTCGCATCGAAGCATATCTTAATTACAACATTTTCCGGTAACGTGAAAACTATCCCATTGCGCCCCTGACCCAGCAACTTGCAGTCTAATAGATTTACATCAAAGTTTTTGATGTATTTCCTATAAATCTCGTTATCCATTTTATACCTCACGAATAGTCTTTGTTACTATGCAGTAATAGGTTAACAGTTCATATACTCATAATATGTTAGATAAAGAGGTTTTGACTCTGAATTTTATTTTCTAAAGTCTGTTTATACCAAAGTTAGAGCTAGTCAGATTGATATAAATTTCACGTTATTGAGTCTTTTTAACACTTGGGGTACATGCTATAATGTACATACAAGTTTAAATTATGACAAAATTCGCACATTGGCTGATATAACGATTCAAGGATATCTTCAGAACTACATATGATTATTGGAGGACATGTGAATGCACATTGAGAAAGACAGTGAAAGTGGATACCAGCATTTTATCGAAAACATGCCAGACGGATTTGTATACTTGGAGAAGGTAGCTTATAGCAGTGAGAAGTCTAGTGATTATATTTTTTTAGATGCAAATAAATCCTTTGAACAATTAATCGGTATAAAAATAGATAAGGTTCTGGGCAAGCGGATTACTGAGGTCTCATCAAATGGAAAAATCGCAGGATTTGATTTGATAGATATTTGCAGCAAGGCTGACTCTCAGATAGAAAGAATCAAATTCGAGCACTTTTCTATGAAATTAAATAAATGGCACTTGATTTATATATATAAGAGCGGCAAGAATAGTATTTGTGTTGTATTCCATGATATTACTGATTCAAAAAATAGGGCTGAGAAGGTAGATATTTTATATGAATCAACGGTAAAATTTGATGATACAATGTTTTCTGATATAGATTATCAGTGGATAGCGGATGAGTTATTAAAGCTATCGGGCGCTATATTTGTACTTGCCAATGTTTTCAACAAAGAAGCTATGCAGACCGTAACACGCGGCTTTTCCGGCTTAGGCAACAAAGTGCGCCAAGCGGTCAAGATACTGGGTTATGATATCATAGGAAAAGCGTGGCCAGTAAGTGAGAATGATCGGGGTGTAATGAAATCAAAGAGGCTGGTAAGGATAGGAAAGCTGCATGAGTTTAGTTTTGGCAGAATTTCACCCATCATTATAAATACTGTAGAAAAAATGATTAAACTAGGTGATTCCTTTGGAATTGGTATTACATATAATGATGAGATTCTTGGTAGTTTCATTATTATGATGAGAGAAGGAGAAAGCATTCAGAGTCCTGATATTGTTGAGTTATTTGTTAATCAGCTCGGAATAATGCTGGTTCGTAAGAAAGCTGGTGAAGAGGTCAAAAAGATTGACCAGGAATACAGGACTGTGTTTAATGGCAGTCAGGATGCGATGTTTCTGATAAATGTAAGTAATGATAACTCCTTTGTGTATCATATGATAAATAGGGGATATGAGTTAGATGTGGGGGTATCTTCTGAAACTGTAATTGGACTGACACCAAAGAGTTTATATGGAGAGACGATTGGAAAGCAGATTGAAGGTCATTATATGGATTGTATATTGGCAAAAAAGCCAATCATTTATGAAGAGGAGTTTGCACTTTTAGGAGAAAAAAAGGTGTGGCACACTCTGCTGTCGCCCATAATGAATGAAGACAGGGTAATGCAAATCGTAGGCTCCAGTAGAAATATAACAAGTCTTAAAGAGTGGGAGGATGAAGTATCGAGAGAAAGACAGCTTTTTAAGGTTACTTTACATTCTATTGGAGATGCGGTTATCACTACTGATACAGAGAAGAGAATTGTAATGTTGAATAAGGCTGCAGAAGAGCTTACTGGCTGGAATCAGGAAGATGCAAGTGGAATGCTTATAAATGAAGTTATGGCAACAAAGAGTAAAAAGAAATGTGACTTATTGGAGTACTCTTCAAATCAAAGTCTGTTGAATGTAAATCAATATCCCGGATGTGAAATATTACTATCTAGGGATGGAACCATGAGAATGATTTCAAGCAGTGAAGCTTTTATTAGAGATGAGTGCAATAACATACTAGGTACAGTTATTGTATTTCGTGATGTTACATTGGAAAAGCAAAAGGAAGATGAAGTAAGATATTTAGGCTACCATGACAAGTTAACTGGTTTATATAATCGTACATATTTTGAGGAGGCGCTGACGAGCTTAGATAATGAAGCAAGTATGCCTTTGGGGTTAATCATGGGGGATTGCAACGGCCTAAAGATGGTAAACGATGTTTTTGGGCATGAGGCAGGAGACAAGCTATTAAATAGCATTGCTGAAATGTTTAAATCCATATGCGGCGATGATGATATTGTAGCACGCGTGGGTGGAGATGAGTTTGCTATCATACTTCCTCGTACCAGCTCGGAAAAGGCTAATTTTATAATCTCAAGCATAAAAAAGATGTGCAGTGATGGGATTGTTGATTCCGTAAGTCCAAGCATAGCCCTTGGGTATGCAATAAAGACGAATATGAATAAGGATATAAATACGGTATATAAGCTAGCTGAAGATAGATTGTATAATAACAAGTTGGTAGAAAGTAAAAGTATAAGAAGTTCTATCATATCTTCATTGAAGAAAACACTTGAGGAGAGAACTCACGAGACGGAGGCGCACGCTCAGCGCATGAAGGAGCTATCTGTAAGAATGGGTAAAAAGATGGATTTATATGATAATGAATTAGACGAGCTTTCGCTTTTAGCAATGCTCCATGATATCGGTAAAATCGCAATACCTGATTACATTCTTGGAAAACCTGATAAGTTAACTGAGAGCGAGTGGAAAATTATGAAAAGCCATTGTGAAATTGGCTATCGCATAGCTGCTGCTTCACCTGAACTGGCGCATATTGCCAACTTGATACTCAGTCATCATGAAAGGTGGGATGGTACCGGTTATCCGCAGGAGCTCAAGGGTGAGGATATACCGTTGCTTTCTAGGATAATTGCAGTTGTAGATGCATATGATGCTATGACAAGTGATAGATCATATCATGCAGCAGTCTCAAGGGAGATTGCACAAAAAGAACTTGAAAGATGCAGTGGAACACAGTTTGATCCAAGCATAGTTGAAAAGTTCATAGAAGTTATATCAAGAGAAGGATAGCTATAAAGTCATTTAAATTAGAAGCGCTAGGGACGGTTCCAAGCGCTTCTATTATTTTATAATTCAGCGAAAAAGATATATGAGTTTCTATTTATTATAAATACTTCTTCATCTTAACATGACTACTCTGATATAATTACTATGGATATAAGAAGCACATGCAGCTATGTTTTTACTGCATATATATGAATGCAAATTATAGGGGTGTAATAATGGGGGAATTTGGTACTACGCTGCAGGAGCAGCCGAAGATTACTTACGATATAAAAGCAATCAATAAGAAGATACTTTCGATGATACTTCCCATAACCATAGAAAATATTCTGCAAATGATAGCAGGAATCGTATCTATGGGGATGGTTGGAAGAATTGATGTTTTGGCTGTCAGTGCACTGGGAATCAGCATGAGAATTACACAGATTGTATGGGCACTGTTCAAAGGGATTGCTACAGGTGCAACAGTATTTGTCGCACAGTATTACGGCGCTGGGGAATACAAAAAAATGCTGACCGTTATTCAGCAGACGATGCTTTCTACGATTGCTGTGGTTGCAGTGTTGGAAATACTGCTGTATATTGAGGCACCGATTTTATTAAGCGTTTTTAACCCTAATGATGAGCTGATGCAGCAGGCAGTTGTATATTTACGCCTTGTGTCCTTGGGACTTCCATTTCTGGCTATGATGCTTATCATTGGTGGTGTTTTGCAAGGTATGGGCAATGCAAGGACACCAATGCTTATCACAATGGTGATGAATATTGTGAATGTGATTGTAGGATATGTACTTATTTTTGGTAATATGGGCTTTCCTGCAATGGGGATAAGAGGCGCTGCGATAGCTACAGTAATATCTCAAATTGTGGCAGTCCTACTGGGGTTATATGTATTGTTCAATAAAAAAGGCATTATGAATGAGTACTTCAATAAAAGTTTCTTTACGATTGATATGAAGCAAATAGGTGGAATTTATAGAGTCGGGTTGCCCACTTCAATGGAATCTGTTTTTTGGCAATTGGCAGCAATCATAATTACAAGAGCCATACTTACTTTTGGAGAAATGCCTTTTGCGGCGCACCAGCTGGGCTTGCAGGCAGAATCTATTTCCTATATGCCTGCTGCGGGTTTTGCTGTAGCTGCAACAGCCTTTATAGGTCAGGCCTTAGGTGCCAAAGATAAAGACCTAGCAAAGCTGTATTTCAAGCAAATAATGAAAGGCGCTATGCTTATCACGGCAGTATGTGCTTCAATACTCATATTTCTGCCAGGGCCCACCATGTCATTATTGACTAATAATAAAGAAATTATATCATTAAGCTCCATATACCTAATACTTATGGGTATCGTTCAACTACCGCAAAATGCTACAGGGGTATTGTCTGGAGCAATGAGAGGAGCGGGGTATACGAAGGTGCCAATGCTAGTAGCGGGTTTAGGACTATGGGGAATAAGAGTGCCATTGGTTCTAATCGTTGCTTATGGAATGAAGTTTTCTATTGTAGCAATTTGGTCAGTATTCTGTATAGATTTATGTGCTAGGTTTATCATTTGTTTGGCAATGTTTAAGCGAAAGAATATTTATGAAAAGAATATGATAATAAGATAGTCTGATAAATAACAGAGGCGCTGGGGGACAGTCCCTAGCGCTTTATTTCGTTTTGATATGTTAGTGATAAGACCGCCAAAATTCACCCTGTGTATTTATAATAGACATTATTTCTGTATAGGGTATACGGAAGGTCGGGAATCCGGCGGCATAAGGAGCAATTTCATAGGGTGAAAAATAGATATAGAGCGCATCCTCTTTTACGTAGAAGGGCTGATTTTCAGCAATGCCCTTATACTCATCCAGGAATATATAGTTGTATTGCGGATCGTTTTTTATCTGCTCTGCAATAATATCACTTAACACCTTTATATAGCTGCTATCTGCCATGAATAAATCTTTTAATTGATAAAATTGTCCGCTTATAAGATTAATATTCGGATGGATTTGTGTAGGCATGCCATGAGCTGCACCAAAGTAGTACTGGTAGCTATCCAGCTCAAGCCCAAGCAGATATTTTTTGAAGAATTCTATGGAATAGTCACCAGAATAGTTGTAGTCCAAAGGCACTTGGTCCTCAATGGATTTCACTTGTGAAAGTGACTTTAACTGCTCATTTATGTGTTTCTGTATATTTTCATTTGCAATACCTGATATTTTGGGATAATAAACAATGTAATTCTTGTCTGGATTATACTTTTCTTCAATGATTTTGTATTGATTATTCAAAGGTAAAACAGTATTTTGCTGCTTTACTACTTTTCCGCTCCTATTTAGATAATACACTCTGTAGTCAATATCTGCTTTTATTAAATCTCCCACAAAGGAAAGAGTCCCGCTGCCTTTAACAACTGGAAGAGCTTTTGCAACATCGCCATTTTTGTCTAGGAAGAAGGTGTTGCTATCATCTGATACTGATACGTAGCCTTTGCTATAATTAGTTATATTCGTATAATTAAACTCTGTAAGAAGCTCACCGCTCAGAATATCAGCAATTGCGTATATCGAACCTATATAGGGCTGCTCCGGGTTAATTGCTACGCCTACAGCGATCCTGTCAGCACCTATGGGATTAAGATCATTGTAAATTGGTTCTATTATAAAATTACCTTCCTTGTCAATTAAGCCATACTTGTTAGAATAATCCGATGCAGTATTTACAACAGCCCGCTCGTTGCTAAAAGCCGATGCAGCACTAAACTTAGGTTCAATAACTACATTTCCTTTTACATCAATATAACCAAATTTACTGTTTGCTTCAGGTTGGAAGGATAAAAGACCTTCTCCAAGATTATTTACAGAGGCATAGTTATAGGTATATAAGTTCTCTCCATCAAGTCCTATAAAGGCAAATTGGTTATCTTTCATTTGCACCACGGCTTGATCATTCTTGAAATCACTAGCAGTCATATATTGTATTGGTATTGCTTCTCTACCTTCTCGGTCAAGATACCCATAGAGGCTTATCCCTTGATCGTTGGTATGATTAACTACCGCTCTGGTATTTTGATACATGCCTATATAGCTGTAAGACTTTGGTGTGATAATTTGACCCTTTGTATCTATAACTTTAAAGCCAGAGTCATCAATGACTGATGCCCTACCCTCACTGAATTGGGTTATGCTGCTATACTTAAGAGGCACGATATACCTTCCGTATCGATCAATTATGCCAGAAAGAGTTCCTTTCTCGACGATGGCTAGACCGTTATCTTGAAAATCCATTGCATTATCAAACTGTGGTTTGATGATAAAGGCGCCATCTTTGTTGATGTATCCCCATTTTGTGCCATGGATGGTTTTTAGTGAGGCGGGATAGAGATATAAATTATTATTTATCTTCGACAGAATATCATCCAAAAGATTCCTTAGTGTCTCAATGGAAGGATAGGGTGAATTTAATTTAATTGCAGTTTCTATGGATTTCAATGCTTTATTGTAATGCTCTGATTTATCTTGTGCATCAGCGAGATAGTACCAATAAAAAGCTGCATCTGGAAACTTTATTACTTGTTTATTATAATAATCTGCTACCTTTCTGAAATAGTTTGGGTATGCTTCAGGATATGATTTTAGCTCTTCACCATTCCATTGATATACATCTACTACATAGGCATCACCAGTATCATGAGTCCATAAAGCTATTTCGAATTTTTTATCCATGCCTTCTTTTGTTGATATATTTGCAACTTCTATTTCACTAAAATTGATTTCATTTTGAAGTAAAGATTTAAAGCTTTCATTGGTCCATTTCAGTATATCTAGCTGTGAATAAATTGCGCCGAGCTGCCACCCGATTACTAGGTTTTGTGCTTTTTCTCCAGTTATAGGTGCAGCATTAAAATATGTTATACCATAGCCTTTGCCATCTATATAAGAAATTGGCTGCCAATATCCATCAAACCACTTCAATACCACGATTCCATTATTTTCGTGCCAGCGATATGCAGCTGCAATTTCTTGAGTATTATCCCCGTCCAAATCAGCTGAAATAACAGCGTGACGCTTATTGGGTTCATCCAAACAAAGCAGAGTTGCCTCAGGGGGCAAGAACTGTTTGATAAATAGCATATTTATATCGGTCAACATAGAATACCTCCCTATAAATAACTTTTATAATTATAATATGCGCTTCATGGGAAAGTGTTCTAGGAGCTTTGCACGTCAAATTTTGAGGTTTATCCGACTAATTTAAAAAAACTTGGAACTTATTGCCGTCATACCCGTCAAACTATACATAAGAACATTAAATAAATACATGAGGTGAATAAAATGAGTATAAAATCCAAAATAATTTCTATATCTACTGTTGCTGTTGTGACATTGTCTTTAACAGTAAATTGCTTTGCAGATGTAATTCCATTTACGGATATATCAAACATAGGTGCAAAAGATAAAATCATTGCACTTCAAGACAAAGGATATGTAAAAGGAATCGGTAATGGATATTTTGCTCCAGATAAGAAAATTACTGCGGTTGAAAGCGTTCAATTGATTGTTAACGCTTTTAAACTAAATATTGATAATATAAGATTTATTAAAGCACCAAAGGCGACAGATTATTATGTGAAGGCTGATAATGACGCTTGGTATGCAGATACATTGATTATTGCGGCAATGAACGATATTGACTTACCAAAGGATTTAAACCCACATCAAACATGGACAAGAGAAGAATTTACTTATCGACTGATAAAAGCCACTGAAAAGCATGGAAATCTTCCGATGATAAAGCTGAATCCTGTTGTAATTGCTGATGAGGATCAGCTAACAGTTGATTATAGCGGGGCAATTCAAAGAGCTCTTGTTTACGGGGTTACTAAATTAGATGCAAATGGGAAATTTAATCCAAAGGCTGAAATCTCTCGTGCTGAAGCAGCAGAGCAAGTCTACAATGCACTTGAATATATTAAGGCGCATCCGGCGCCACAAGTACAATAAATTGTCTCCACTCGCCTCTCCCCAGAGGCAAAGCAAAACAGATTAAGAATGTAAATTCTTAATCTGTTTTGTTTTATTCAAACTTCATAATTTACAATATATATGTTTTGCACGAAACATATATATACAGTGTTTTTCGACGAAAAATATGATAAAGTAACAGTAAGTCTCAAATCAAACTCGTCACTGGAGGAGTTATATGATCTCTGAGGATATCATTATGCATTATTGGACGAGCATATAACAAAAGCAGAGGAGCTTAAATAATGAAAAGCAAAACGATTCAAATATTACAGGAGTACTTTGGATACTCAGAATTCAAAAGGGGCCAAGAGTCAATCATAGATGAGATATTATCAGGTAATGACGTGGTGGGAATAATGCCTACTGGGGCAGGTAAATCCTTATGCTTTCAAATACCGGCATTAGTCCTTGAAGGGACAGCTATTGTTATTTCACCTCTTATTTCTCTTATGAAGGATCAAGTGGATACATTAAATGAAATGGGTATCAAGGCTGCATTTATAAATAGCTCCCTTAATACGCAGGAATTTAGAAGCATCACTGCAAAGGCACAGCAAGGAGATTATAAATTGTTGTATATCGCACCAGAACGCTTAGAGACAGAAAGCTTCTGGGGGCTTTTATCTCAGCTTGATATTTCGCTCATTGCAGTTGACGAAGCCCACTGTATATCTGAATGGGGACATGACTTTAGACCAAGCTATACCAAAATAGCTGAGATGATAGCAAGACTGCCTAAACGTCCTGTAGTTGCGGCACTTACGGCTACTGCTACAATTCAAGTGAAACAGGATATAATCAGGCTGCTTAAGCTTAAGAAGCCATACGTTCAAATAACAGGATTTGATAGAGAAAATCTATATTTTTCAGTGGAGAAACCAAGGAAGAAATTTGATTTTCTTCTCAAATATATTAAGAAAAATATTACAAACACAGGTATCGTCTATTGCTCAACGAGAAAAACCGTTGAAAGTGTGTGCAAACAGCTAAATGAAAACGGTATTTCAGCAACACGTTATCATGCAGGACTGACGGACGAGGAACGAATAGCCAATCAAGAGGCTTTTATATTTGATAAAGCACAGGTTATTGTGGCAACAAATGCTTTTGGTATGGGGATTGATAAATCCAATACAAGATATGTCGTTCACTACAATATGCCTAAGACCATGGAAAACTATTATCAGGAAGCAG
Organism: Clostridia bacterium; assembly: GCA_029239905.1. Lineage (GTDB taxonomy): Bacteria > Bacillota > Clostridia > Lutisporales > Lutisporaceae > GWB2-37-7. The sequence continues at coordinate 8,040 of JARBUB010000030.1, read as the reverse complement.
GCAGGTCTGGGCGTGATGGAGAAAGAGCGGAGTGTATATTGCTTTTTAGTGCGGCTGATATTATTACAAACAAACTTCTAATAGAAAACAGCGGTAACAATGTAGATAGAACCAATGAGTATAAAAAGCTGCAGGAAATGGTTGATTACTGCAACACGGACAGCTGCTTAAGAAAGTATATACTTTCTTATTTTGGGGAGGATGATTCCCCTAACGAATGCGGTAATTGTGGCAGCTGTAATGGAAATGTGGAGAGCACAGATATTACCACTGAGGCTCAGAAAATTTTGTCTTGTATAAAAAGAACCAATGAGCGCTTCGGCAGTGGTATTATTACAGATGTTTTGAAGGGCTCTGGTACTGAGAAGCTAAGAACCCTTGGCTTTGATAAGCTTACGACCTTTGGGATCATGAAGGAATACTCCAAGGAAACAATAAAAGAAATAATAGCATATTTAATTGCTGAGAATTTCATAGATGTAAAAGGCGATAAATATCCAATACTTGCATTGAATCTGAAGGCTTATGGTCTGCTAAAAGGTGAAACAGAGCTCTGTATAAAGCGAGTAATAATCAAGGAGACACCAAAGGCGAAAAAATCGGAGCATAAGGTTAGCAACGATTTATTTGAAAAGCTAAGAGGACTCCGAAGAGTAATCGCAGAGGAACATAGGGTACCTCCATTTATCATATTCTCTGACACAACACTAAAGGATATGTGTGCTAAATTGCCTCTAACTGGGGATAATATGCTTGAAGTATCAGGGGTCGGGAAATTTAAGCTTGAAAAATATGGGGATAGGTTCATAGAATTGATAAAAGAATATGCTGGCAACAGTATATAGGTTATAAGCTCTGTTTAATATGGGTATGTACTTTCTTTGAGTACATACCCATATTATTTATAATCACTGAAATAGTGGAATATTGTTATATTTGTTAGGACAATCTAGATATGTTGCGAAAAAGATTCATCAAATACAAAATCTGTAGAAGCATCTGATTTTGTATTATGAAACATGTATTTTTCGTAGTATATGAATCAAGGAAAATGTTTTGAACAATTTGATTTAATGCAAAATGTTTACTGCAGAACATATAGATAAGATAATTGGGAACAAGGAATTTGGTTACTGAAATAATCAAGTGACGGAAGGAAGGCTTCGCATGTATACAGGGCAGAAAGTAAGATTAAGAGCATATACCAGAGAAGATATATCAATCCGGTTAAATTATATAAATGATATTGAAATAGCTAATCTTCTTACAGCAGACATACCTTACCCTATATTGCTTCATGAAGAAGAAAAATGGTTTGAGTCAATCACCTCGCAATCTGATAGATATATGTTTGCAATAGAAACCATAGAAGATAATCGGTTTATTGGAGGCTGCAGCATCAATAGTATAGATTGGAAAAATAGTGTTGCTACTGTTGGTATTTTTATCGGACATAAGGATTATTGGGGACATGGCTACGGCAATGATGCAATGAATATTTTAATTTCTTTTATATTTAATCAAATGAATATAAATAAAATAAGATTAATTAGTTACTCTTTTAATAAGCGGGCAATAAAAAGCTTTGAAAAATGCGGTTTTGTGATAGAGGGAATATTGAGAAAAGAAGTATTTAAGGACGGAATCTACTATGACAAGATTGCTATGGGAATTTTAAGAGAAGAGTTTCTTAAAAATATGGCTGCAGATAAATAATAGTTTTTAGATATTATATAGCGCTGATTCATCAGCGCTATATTGGTTTTCACTCGATATTGAGCGACTACTGCTTATTAAAAATTCTCATTCTATAGGCTTGCATAGCAGTTTCACTCAGTTTTTTCATTAAACTATTATTAACGTATGAACCAACAAAGGCGCCAATGCCTGGGACAAGTTGGAATAGCTTTGCCAAGTCAATATAGTCTCTATATTCCTGCTGAAAGTTTTTCCAATCAAAATCATTGATATCATTTGGTAGATACTTTGTGTACTCTTCCCAGTTATCCATTTTTTCAAAAATCTTATTTACATTGCCCTTACTTGAAAAAGCTAACTGGAAAATATTTAGTATATAAAGTCTTTCCTTGTATTCGTTTACATCAAATCCATAAATTATGGCAACTTCATACAGAAATTTTATTTTGATACTAAGAAGCAGCGGGAAATCCGTAAGACCTAGTACTATGCCACCGGCTCCGGTAGCAGCTCCTTCAATGACTGCTGTGGTTTTATAGAATTTGGTTTTACCCAAGACTAGCTTCTCTCTTTCTGCCAGAGAAAGATTTTTGATTGGTGGCTTTGTAGTATATTGAGACCCATACAATACTGCCTTGGTTAGATTTTTAATGGATGAAGTGACAATTTCATGATATTTATCTGGCAGCACACTATTAAATTTGCGTTGAACCCCTTTTGTAGCCTTTTCTATAATCGAAGGCTTTTTTTTCATCAAATATTTCCAATCATTTAACTCCCGTAGGGCTCTATCCTCATAAGAAATCATGTAATCACCCGCATATCTTATTTTTATATAAATTTAATATATATGTTTATTATATACTATATGTTTTGCACTAAACATTTTAAATTAAATCATAATGTGCAAAACATATTCCTCTGCTTATATGTTGCGAAAAATACATCTTTAATAGCATAAAATCGGATACTTTTACTGATTTTGTGTTAGATAAACCTTTTTCATAACATATATATGTTTTGAACTAAACATTTTACATGAAATCATTCTTGTCCCAAGGGTGCTATTAATATTACTTGATTAATAAATGGAATTAATCAATAATAAAAGTGAACAATCATAAGGAGTATTCATTTATTTGAGGGCACGTTAAAGGAGGGCTATAGACTTTGAAAGCAGCAAAACAGATGTATGAAAGACGGAAGGAAAATTACGGCAAGCTTCTGCAGAAACAAAAAAAGGTGGAAAAAGGTATAAGTAACCTACGGCTAGGCGTCTTCACTGCTGGAATTTGCGATGCAGTATTTGCATATTTAACTCATAGTTATATTGTCTCTGCAGCAATCTTTGTGGCACTTATAGTAATCTTTCTGTATCTTGTTATAAATCATGAAAGGCTTATTGTTAGGATAAAGTATTCCAGTTTGTTGTTGGATATAAATAACTCTTCTCTGAAGCGTATGAATGGTGAATGGAATAAGTTTGCCGATGCTGGAGAAGATTTCGTGAATGACAGTCATAACTACTCAAGTGACCTTGATATTTTCGGCAAGAATTCACTCTTTCAGTGGATTAATACAGCAAAAACATTTACGGGAAGAGAAAAGCTTCGGGATTTACTTTCTGAAGTTATTGGAGATAGCAATGCTATAAAGATAAGGCAGGAAGCTATAAATGAACTTGCAGCTATGATAGGCTGGAGGCAGAGATTTTTAGCAGAAGGAATGGCAACAACAGAGAAAATTCACAATCCTGAGGAACTTATCAAATGGGGAAAAGAAAGTAATGAATTCTTCAGGAAGCCATGGGTGATTGCGTTTATTAGGATATGTCCAATAGTCACCATTCTTCTTGTTACAGCTGGTTATATTATGAATAAAATACCTGATTATTTGCCAGCAACTGCACTGTTAATTCAGTTTGGGCTGATATCTTATAAGGTAAGAGAGCGATATAGGATGTTTGGTATATTTGAGAAATACAATGTAGATTTAAGAGTCTATTACAAAATGTTAAGGCTTCTTGAAAAACGTAAATTTAATTCCACCTTGATTAATAACATAAAGGACAACATTAGAAATAACACGAAACAAGAAGCTTTTAAGCAGGTTGATAAGTTGTCTTCTATCGTTGACTCTATATCCAATAGGAGAAATTTATTTTATATTATATTTAATACTTTAACACTGTGGGACTTTCAGAGCATGATAGCTCTTGAGCGCTGGAAAAGGGAATCAGGGCATTTCTTAAAAGACTGGTTTGATAATGTAGGAAGAATCGAGGCAATGGCAAGTTTAGCAGTAATAGGCTTTGAAAATCCGGACTTTGTAATACCAAAGATTTATGAAGGAGGTGATTCAGCATTTGAGACAATGGGCTTAGGGCACCCCCTAATAATTGAAAATCGAATACATAATGATGTGGCTGTTGATGGAAATGTTAAAGTGCTGCTGATTACTGGATCTAATATGTCTGGAAAGAGTACACTCCTAAGAACAACTGGCATCAATCTAGTTCTTGCATATGCTGGAGCACCGGTATGTGCAACTTCTTTCAGAACTTCCATTATGTCAATTTGCACCTGCATGAGGATAAAAGATAATCTAGAGGAAAATATATCTTCTTTTTATGCAGAGCTTCTAAAAATAAAAAAAATAGTCAGTGAATCCCAATCAGGAACAAGGGTTTTCTTTCTCTTGGATGAAATTTTTAGAGGTACCAATTCTGAAGACCGTCATGCAGGAGCTAAAGTTCTGATAAATAAACTTAGCATGACTAATTCTATAGGACTGGTGTCCACGCATGATCTTGAGCTTTGTGATTTAGAGCAGAAAAATGATAAAATAGTGAACTATCATTTTCAGGAGTATTACGAGGATGGAAAAATTCATTTTGATTACAAGCTGCGACAAGGTCCTTCCACTACCAGAAATGCACTCCATCTTATGAGGCTTGCAGGGATTGATGTAATATAAAACACTTTTAGTAAATAAGTGAATGGATATACATCGACAGATATGGTAGCATAGTAAAAGTGGAAATAAGTCATGAACCCAATGAACTTATTTCTAATATGTTATAAATTAAGAAAGAGGTGAACATACGGATTTTTCTTACTATAGGAAATTATGAAATGATAGTATAAAAAATCTCTACTTATGATAAAAGACAACAATAAAAATGATAATAAACATGCAAATTGGAAGGCTCAAACTATTTTGTTTATGTCAAGTCAGGCCATATCTCTTTTTGGTTCAGCATTGGTTCAATTTGCACTTATATGGTACATAGCCAGGTCTACAAATTCTGGAATAATGGTAACAATATCAACAATTTGCTCGTTTTTACCACAGCTGGTCATTTCATTATTTGCCGGAGTTTGGGCTGATAGATATAATAGAAAGATTTTAATTATTCTATCAGACGCCGCAATTGCAACCTCCACATTGATCTTAGCTATCGTATTTTTACTGGGCTACAACAGTATTTGGTTATTGTTTGTAGTTGCTGCAATACGTTCTTTTGGTGCAGGAATCCAAACCCCTGCGGTAAGTGCGATGATACCTCAGATAGTGCCGGAAGAGCAGCTGATGAGAGTAAATAGTATAAATGGGACCATAATGTCTATGATATTTTTTGTAGCCCCTGCGGTTGGGGGTGCGATATTAGTTTATGGTGCAATAGAATATATATTGCTTATAGATGTTTTCACTGCGTTAATCGCAATTACAATCATGTTTACGCTTAAAGTTCCATCACACAAAAAAGCTCTTGAAAAACAAGATACAGATTATTTCTATGATTTAAAAGAAGGGATAAAGTACTCCTTTAAGAATAATTTTGTTAGGAGATTAATTTCATTTTATTCCGTAACCATGTTTTTAGTTGTGCCTGCAGCCTTTCTAAATGTGCTGATGGTAACACGTACATATGGAAATGAGTATTGGAAGCTTACTGCAAACGAGATGTGTTTTTTTGCCGGCTCCATTCTTGGTGGTATTATCATGTCATCATGGGGCGGCTTCAAAAACCGTGTGATTTCAATTGCTGTAGGATGCTTAGCTTTTGGTGGACTAACGGTTGCCATTGGAGTAATAGATCAATTTTATGTTTACCTAGGGATTATGGTTTTAACAGGTATGACAATGCCTTTATTTAATGTTCCGAGCATGGTACTGCTTCAAGAAAAGGTAGAGAACAGCATGCAGGGAAGAGTATTCAGCTTTGTTCAGATTGCGGGCTCTGGGATAATGCCTTTAGGTATGGCTATATTTGGACCCTTAGCAGACGTTGTTAGGATACAGGTACTGATGATTGTAAGTGGTGCAGCATTGATTTTAGTTGGAATTAGTATATTCTATAACAAGCCCTTCCTAAAAGAAGGTATAAAGACAGTTGAAGAGGTAGCATAAAACTTCATTGGGAGGAAACATGAAAAATCATAGGCTGGATAAATGGTCGGAAGATATAGATCAATTAGAACTTGAGTTGCCGAAAGGGCATAAAAATTTATTTTTTAATTCGAAGAAAGAGCGTTTTCACAGACAGATACAAAATCTAAAGAATAACATCGAAAACTATGATGACTGCATGATTTCCGTTGAAATTGCTGCAATAGCGGCATCAGCGAGAGATGCTCACACAACCGTTATTATGCCCATAACAAGATTTATACCCTTTGAGTTCTATTGGTTTCCGGAAGGGATTTATATAGTAACCAGTTCTGGTGAGCATACATATGCAATAAACTGTAAGGTTACCCATCTGAATGGAATTCCCATGGAGGAAGTAATCCAGAGAGTGGAGAGTATTGTTTCACATGAGAACGATGCATTTCTAAGAGCACAGCTTCCCAAATATCTTCAGGCGGTAGAGGTGCTTTATGGACTCGAGATCATCGACGAATTTGATCATGTGGAGCTAGCCATTGAGACGAGTAGTGGGGAATCATTGGAGATAACTGTACCCACTTATGGATATAAAGAGCTAAAAGGTAGCAAAATTAGATTTCCTCAGGTTTCTGAAGAAAATCTTCCTCTATATAGAAGGAATAAGCTTAAAAACTATTGGAGCCATTTCATTTTTGAGTCAAACACATTATATTTTAACTACAAAAGCTGTAGAGATATGCAGGATATTACTGTTGAAGAATTTTGCATAGACTTAATGAAAATGATCAACCAAGAGGCTGTAAATAGGCTGGTTATTGACTTGAGAAATAACCTTGGGGGTAATTCCACATTGCTGGAGCCCTTTATTAGTGAATTAACTAACTGTCAAAAGTTAAATAGGGTAGGCGGTATCTATGTAATATTAGGTAGAGAAGCATTTTCCTCAGCCCTATTGAATGCTTATGCACTAAAGAATAAGACAAGTGCGATTTTCATAGGTGAAGCCACCGGTGGAAAACCTAATTGTTATGGAGAGGTCAAGTCTTTTGAACTAAGAAATTCTAAGCTTCAAATAAGATATTCCACTAAATATTATAAGATCATTGAAGATGATGAGCAGGAGTCTTTCTTCCAATGCAACCATAAGTAATTTGAATATAATAATATAAAGGCAAAGCACTGTAATGTTTAAGTTACAGTGCTTTGTCTTTTTTATAACTCCTCGATTTACAGCTCATTTTCTGACTAAATTCTAAGGTTTAAAATACAGATTGTCTTATAATAAAGTTCATCATAAATTAGTTATGCACGAATATACATAATTAAAACGCAAGCAGTCAATCTCAAAATATAGAGTAGGTGAAGTGGATTCATGATGGAGAAAGTAACTGATAAAAGGTCGCAATGGGATAATTATAAGGTTTCCTTCTATAACATCATGAACAGAGTCATAAAGAAACTAGTAGATGTATTATTTGCGTTCGTAGGATTAATCGCAAGTATTCCTATAATATTCATAGCAGTTATTTTAATTAAGATAGAAACAAAAGGACCTATTATATATACACAGCAGAGAGTTGGAAAAAAAGGTCGTTTATTTGATATATACAAACTGAGAACCATGTGTTTCAATGCAGAGAAAGATGGAATACAATGGGCACAAAAACATGATCCAAGAGTTACTAAGGTAGGACGACTTCTTAGAAAAACAAGGATTGATGAGTTGCCTCAGCTTATCAATGTTTTGAAAGGGGATATGAGTATTGTTGGACCACGACCAGAAAGACCATATTTTGTAGAAGCGTTTAGTAAAAATATACCCTCGTTTTATGAGCGGCTAGCAGTACTGCCTGGAATAACAGGTTGGTCTCAAGTTCATGGGGGATATGAGTTATCCCCAGAAGAAAAATTGGAAAAAGACTTATATTATATTAAAAATCAATCTATCTT
>JARBUB010000242.1 GCA_029239905.1 Clostridia bacterium | reverse complement strand
AGGAGTTCCAGCAGCTTATTTGGAAGATGAAATTAGCATGCTTGAAGAAAAAGGACTTATTACCAGGTTGAAAGGAGAGAAGTATCAGACATCAATTATTATTTTTAATAAAAAGATGAATGAACATATAGATTCTATCTTCAAAAGATATGCTCCAGTTATTGCTAGTAAACTCTTTGAGGAATTATCAGTAAAACAGTTGGAGGTAAGAAAAATAGGCTTTTATGGCTTTGATTTTTCATGGGGTAAGTTAATGTGGTGTTTGCTTCAGGCAGTAATGACCCTTCCTATAGCGGATAGTCTCCATTTTGGTTCTCTTGCAAAGCTTCCTCTTTTGAAGCAAGGAAATCATGGGTGGGTATGGGGCTCCGAAAATACAATAATGCCCTGGGATTGGGGAATTAGTAATAAAGCTATAACTAAAAGTAGCGGTAGAGATGATAAGTATGCAGTACTTATTGACTTCCCTTTCCTTGGTACAGATAATCAAAGATTAATCGATACAGAAAAACTGTTATTGCTATGCAAGCTTAAAGATGGCGGATTAAAAGTAACTACCCTAAATGAAAGAGAGAGAGAAATTGCAGCAAATCTAGCCGAAAATGGATATGCAACGATTAGAGATGGAGTTCTTAAGTCAGAAGTTGGAATTCTAACCTTTGATCAAGGAGAGGAATTAAAAGCTGTTTGGAAAGCTGCTTATGAGCTGTATTTAGAATGTATTCGCAATGTTCAAGAGGAGATCACTAAAGTAATGATAGCAGAAGTGCCCAAACATCTACATGATCAGCTTGGACCTATTGGATATGTTAAAACTATAAGCGGTATGATAAGTGCAATTATTGAGGAACTAGTGGAAAAAGATTATATAAAAGTACCAGAAGGAATTCAGAAAAACCCTATGGGGTGTTACATCAGAGTATGATAGAGGAGTTTTGAAATGAATACAGAAAAAAGTAAATTTAATCAGTCTGTATATAAAAGAATGATAGTTTTCTTGAAGCCTTATGGATTTTGGATAACGGTAAGACTGTGCAGTACTGTTTGCAAGGCAATTGTAGATATAATGGTAGCATATTTCATACTGCTCTTGGTTAATTCAGCTCTAGCCGGTAATAGACAAGAACTTATGAAATCAATATATCTTATGCTGGGTTTTATTATTTCAGGTATTTTTATTTACTATCTTGAAGGCTATGCTTCAGGTAAATTTGGAGCTTATGTATCGAGGGATATGAAGGAAAAGCTGAGCTTGCACATAAGTAAGCTTCCTGTTGCATCAATGGAAGAATGCCATTCAGGAGACCTTGTATCAAGACTAACTAACAATGTGGCTTCACTTGAGGGATTTCTAAAAGGCGGCTTTCTAGATATTGTATTTCATATATTAAGGTTTAGTATAAGTTTTATATATATGTTTTTTATAAATTGGGAACTTCTGCTCTTTTGCTTGATTATTTTCCCTTTTACTCTAGTTATGTCAGATAAAATAAGCAAGCCTTTAAAAAAATATTGGAAAGAAATGCATCAGAAACAAGCAAGGGTTAATTCAATAGCGCAGGATAGTATAAGCGGAATCCAGATGTTGAAAGCCTATAATCTTAAGGAGGTAATATTTGAAAAATATAAAGCAGCAGTAGAAGAGACACTGGACTATTCCTTAAGAATTGAAAAACAAAATGCAAGGATATCTCCGATTAATGTAATAATTCAAATAGTGCCTTATGTGCTGTGTTTTCTTTTCGGAGGATATCTTGTTTCTGCTGGACGATTAACATCAGGCGGATGGGTAGCTTTTGTACAGATGCTTACTTATTTGATTCAAGGTGCGAGCAGTATTCCTATGTATATAGCGCAGTATAGAGGTAATTTGGGAACAGCAGAACACCTTTTTGAAATACTTGATAAGAAATTAGAACGCACAGATGGTGAAGCTTATTGCATTAATGAATTTACGTCAGCTGTAGAATTTCATAACGTAGGTTTTTCATATGATGGAGATACTAAGTTATTTAAAAATTTGAGTTTTACAATAGAACATGGAAAGATTACAGCACTTGTTGGTCCTAGTGGAGTAGGAAAGAGCACAATATTTAAGCTGCTTTGCGGATTTTATGAACATGAAGAGGGGAATATTAAGTTGTATGGGAAAAGCCTTAAAAGGTGGAAACTATCAGCAGCACGCTCTTTGATGTCTATGGTATCACAGGATATATACCTGTTTCCAGGAACAATAATGGAGAATATTGCATATGGCTGTCCGAGGGCAACTATGGAGGAAATAATCGCTTCAGCCAAAGCGGCTAATGCCCATGACTTTATAATGGAACTTCCAGAAGGATATAATACAACTACAGGGGAAAGAGGGGCTAAGCTATCAGGAGGACAAAGACAGAGAATATCAATAGCTCGAGCAATACTTAAAAATGCTCCAATTCTTCTTTTGGATGAAGCAACATCAGCCCTTGATATGGAATCAGAGAGACAAGTGCAGGAAGCCCTTGATATATTTATGAAAGGGCGAACTGTTTTTATCATAGCTCATAGGCTCTCTACAGTAAAGAATGCAGATGAAATATTGGTATTAAATCAAGGTCAAATTGTTGAAAGAGGTAAGCATGAACAATTACTAGAGAAAGAAGGTATGTACAAAAAATTATACTTTAAGCAGTTTACCTCAGAAATAGAGGATCAGTTAAGGCTGGAAAGAGAGGGAGCATAATTTGACGAAGTTAAAAAATAAGGAGTTCATAAAGCTCTTTAAATTTATAAAACCCAAGGCATTGCCATATTTTATCGGACTTATAGGATGTGCACTAGTAGAGGCTGCTTTATCAAACCTTATACCTTTTATGATAAAAGATGCTGCAGATGCTGCGGTGAAAAAGCAAATGAATGAGATTTTCAGAGTATGCATTATGCTTTGCATATCTGTCATAATACTTAGTATACTGACTCCTACCTTTAATTATCTGTTTTCAAGTACTATAAAAAAAATAATGGCTGGAATAAGAATCCATGCTTTTAGGCATATAGAAGAGCTGGAAGCAGGGTATTATGAAAATACTCATAGTGGAGATATAATTTCAAGACTTACAAATGATATTACAGTAATGGAAAATGCTTACTCAGGCAATATACGTTCTATATTGTCTTTAATTTTTACTGCAGTATATGCAGCTGCAGTTATGATGATTTGGGATTGGAGGCTTGCTTCGGTTCTCATATTGATGGGAATAGCTACAGCATACCTCAATTCAAGATTTGCCTCTTCAGTAAGAAAGCTAAGTAATAAGTTGCAAAGTAACACAGGAATACTAACTGAGTTTCTTACAGATATATTTGCTGGATTTTACTGCCTTAAGATGTTTCATATTCAGGATATAGTTTTAGGGAGATACAACGAAGCTAACAAAAGTATAACCAGATTATCTATGGAGCGCTCGAAAAGCTATGCTCTTCTGAATAGCACAAATTTTTTGATTTCATGGATTAATAATGGAGGTGCTTTAATCATCGGAGCTTATATGATGCTAAAAGGTATGTGTAGTTTAGGAACATTGTTAGGAATGGTAATATTACTGCAAAACGTCACAACACTTTTCATGAGGCTTGGTAATTTTATTGCTGAATTACAGTCTTCCATGGCAGGAGCAGCACGCTTATTTGAGCTTTTAGATATGCCTGCAGAACCAGAAAGGTATAACCTGACACAAGGTGGTAGTAAAAATGGTATGATTGAGCTAGAAAATATTACTTTTTCATATAAAGGAGGCAAAACAATACTGGATAATTTATCACTAAAGGTTGACAATGAAAGCATTGCAGCCATTGTAGGTCCAAGTGGAGGTGGAAAAAGCACTATCATAAAACTACTTCTAGGTTTTTATCCGCCGAATTCAGGTAGTATCATAATAAATGGATATTCCTTTGGAGAATATAAACTGAAAGAGCTTAGAGATAAGATAGCTTATGTGTCTCAGGATGCATATCTCTTTGATGGTACAATTGAAGAAAATATAAGCTATGGGCGATTAAATGCATCAAAGGATGAGATTATTTCTGCGGCTATAATGGCAAATGCTCATGAATTTATCATTTCTCAGAAAGATGGATATGAAACAAGAGTAGGTGAACGTGGAGCAAGACTTTCAGGAGGACAAAAACAAAGGATTGCTATAGCTAGAGCATTTTTAAAGGATGCCCCTATACTGCTGCTTGATGAGGCAACCTCAGCCCTAGATTTAGAATCAGAACAGCTGGTTCAAAAAGCCCTGGATACTCTAATGAAAGGTCGAACTACCATAATTATTGCACATCGTTTGTCTACGATTGAACATGCAGACATAATATTTGTAGTAGATAGAGGTAAGGTAATTGAGCT
>JARBUB010000241.1 GCA_029239905.1 Clostridia bacterium | reverse complement strand
TGCCCCTTCATATCGTAAATAACCACTTGAGTGCCAGCCATTTGACCTATTTGCCTTGCCAGCTCATAGCCTCTGCTTCTCATAAATGGTTCTATTTCTATTTGGGTAGTTTTTGCATAGTCTTGTCTTATGTAAAGGTTTGCAGTTTTACTCTGTTGCGCCAGTTGATTTTCATATACTTGCTGCTGATTTTCTGCAATGCCTTGAAGCACCAAATAGCTGGATGCACCCAGGGCGATGAAAAGCAATAAAGCCAAAAACAAAACTGACTTGTATTTAATGCTGATTCTCATCAAAGCCTCCTGCGGCTTTATAGCCAACTCCATGAACCGTTTGCAGAATATCCTGATGTGGAGCTCCAAGCTTTTTTCTAATTCTTTGAATATGTATATCTACAGTTCTAGTGCCGCCAAAATAGTCCATTCCCCAAATTAAATTCAGCAGCTCGTCTCTGGTATAAACCCGTTCAGGATTTGACAGCAGCAAAACAAGCAAGTCAAACTCCTTAGGTGTAAAGTCCAATACTTCTCCTTGAAGTATCACCTTTCTCTGATTCAATATAATTTGCAGCAATCCTATGTTAATTTCATCACTTTCTGTGTCAGCAGCAGCTTCCAGTCGCCTGATAAGAGACCTTACTCTTGCCATAAGCTCTCTCATATCGAAGGGCTTCGTCATATAATCATCTGCCCCCAACTCCAGGCCAAGTATCTTATCAAAGATCTCATTTTTGGCTGTAAGCATTACTACGCCCATGCCTTTACGATTTCCTATACTTTTCAGAACATCAAAGCCCCCTAGTTTTGGCATCATTATATCTAATATTAGAATCTTTGGTTGAAAAAACTTGATTTTTTCCAAAGCCTGCTGTCCATCATAAGCCGTTTCTGTTCTGTAGCCTTCTTTGTTTAATCCATAAGCGATAGCACTTGCAATACTTACCTCGTCGTCTACCACAAGTATTCTCTCTTCCATCGTAACACCTACCTAATTAATGTGATAAAACTATAAATTAGCTTAGTCCCATAATATATTATGACTGCACCGCAAATTATATTTATCCACCTTATGACTTTCTCATTAAAGCTATTTTTAAACATGGACACGATGGTAGCCAAGCCCGTAAACCATGCAAAAGATGCAATACATACTCCAATGATAAATAAATTTGCTGCAGCCCCGGTTAATGATGCCCTCATACCCCCTAGCAATAATGATCCATCAATGATTGCTTGAGGGTTCAGCCAGGTTACAGTAAAACAAGTTACTGCTACCTGTAAAAGTGGCTTGTTTATATCAATATCCCGTTTCATATTTGGGATGCTTCTAAACAGTTGTATCCCAATATATATAACAGCAATTCCGCCTAGCAGCAGTACTGCCAGCTTTACAATTTCATATTTTGATAACAATGCTCCTATTCCTAAGAAACAGGACAATGCAAGGGTAATATCAAAAAATATGGTTATAAAGGCTACTTGATATGCCCTTAGTTTGCTTTTGCTCAATGCTGTATTGATTACATATATATTTTGCATTCCTATAGGTGCTACATAGGCTAAGCCCAAAGCCAGTCCCTGCAATAAAAATTCCACTCCATAACCCCCTAAAAATTTTACTTTCCTATACAATAAAAAACTCTCTTTAATTAATAAAGAGAGTTTTACTATTTATGCTTGTGTTTTATCTTCTTTTGTACTGCCCTTTAGTCCATTTATTAAGTTTAGGCACATCTTATATACATGATCGCCTATTCTTTCAAAGTTGGTTACGATATCTAGATATATAACCCCAGCATCTACAGTACATTTACTCTTTTCAAGCCTCTCTAAATGTGCGTCTGACAGCTGTCTTGAAAGCTCATCGACTTTATCTTCTATCTCGATTGTTTTCATTGCCAGCTCTATATCTCCATCAGTCATTGCCTTTATGGCATCATCGTACATGTTCATAACCATGTCTTCCAGATCCTTCAAACCTTGCAAGGCACCCTGACTGAATTTAAGATTTCTTTCTTGAGCTATTCTAATCAAATCAACTAAATCCTCTGACCTATCACCTATTCGCTCTATATAGTTAATTACATTAACCATTGCAGGAACCATAACTGACTCATCATCAGACAATGACCTTTTGGAAATTTCTATAATATAGGCTGTAATATCTTTTTGCAGACTGTTCAGAATAAGTTCATCCTTATTTACTGAATCAAGCTTCTTCGAATCATTTCCGTGTAGGCCTTCCATGGTATTTACCAACATCTTCTTTGCGATTTCAGCACTTCTGATTGTTTCTGCCATTGAAGCTCTAAACGCTGAGGACGGGTTATCCAGAAGCAGTTTATCTAAGTAATGTATTTTATAGTCGTCATCATGACCTCTACTCTTGATGAATTTCTCAAGAAATATAACATAATATTTTGTAATTGGCAAAAATACTATTGCGCTGATTACGTTAAATAGAGTATGAGAATTTGCTATTTGAGCTTCTATACCGCTACCGAAGCCAAAGGTAATAGCCAAGTAGGCTGTCGCTGTTTCAATCAACCATACAAAGGGCGAGAACACCAAGGCTACCAAAAATACGCCGAAAATATTGTATAGCGTATGGGCCCATGCAGTTCTACGGGCATGTATGTTTCCTGCCAAACTTGCCAATTGTGCAGTTATACAAGTACCAATATTATCCCCAAGCATAATTAATATTGAGGTTTCCAAATTAATCAGGCCTGCTTGTCCTAATACCATAACTAGAGCTACTGTGGCACTACTGCTGTGTACAAGAGCTGTTGCCGCTGCGCCAAGCAATATACCAACAAGGGGTATTGCTGCGTAGGTTTGAAAGAAAAATCTTAGCGCTTCACTTTCCTTCATAAAAGGAATACCTGAGTTTAAAATTTTCAAACCTAAGAACATCATACCAAAGCCCATTAATGCATCACCAATGTTCTTTGTAGTTTTATTTTTAGCTAAATACCCAATCGCAAAGCCTATTCCAATTACAGGCAAGGCTATTTCTGTCAATTTGAATTTAAAGCTGAAGGCCATAAGCTGTGCAGTGATTGTAGTACCAATGTTGGCGCCATAAATTATCCCTACTGCGTTGGGAAGCTTCATCAAGCCCGCATTTACAAAACCTACAGTCAGTACAGTTATGGCAGTACTACTCTGTACCAAAACCGTTAAAACAATTCCTACTAGAAAAGCGCTCCATACTCTTCCGGTAAAAAAGGACAACATTCTCTTCATCATCGGTCCCGAGGCTTTTTCCAAACCTTCTCCCATCTTATCTACTCCATACATAAGAAGAGCTGTTCCACCAATTAACCCAAATATTAGATCCCGCATAAAAACCCTCCAAAAAATATAAATAAAAACATACTTTATTATCTTAACACGAATTAACATTATGTCCAACAGTTATATATTTAACATACCATAGAAATTATTGATTTTCAATGTACTTAATGCTATATATATTTTTTTTAGTCTATTCTAAATAAGTTATGTGATTTAAATAATACTATAATATAAAATAAGAAGTTATCACCTTGTTTAAGGTGATAACTTCTTATTACTATTACTAATTAATTTTAAAACGATCTACCATATCTAGTAAAGATGTTGATAAACCCTCTAAGTTGTTAGATTGTTCTACTACCTCTTCGGTTGTAGTCAACTGCTCTTCTACGGATGCCAGAACTCCTTGTGTAGACATTGACGTTATTTCAGCCATTTCAGAAACTTTCCTCATTATGTTAAGAATATCATCCTTCTTATTTGCTGTATCAGAGCTTCGAACTCCAACATCACCGGCAGTGGATAGTAGATTTTGAGAAATTTCCAATATTTCATTAAAAATATTATATGTATCTTTAATCGATGTATTTTGCTCTTCAACCATTATATTGGATTCTTTTATTGCAACAATTGATGAATTTGACTTGGTTTGAATAGCCGTTATAATCGCTTTTACTTGATTAACTGCATCATTCGTCTGAACTGAAAGCTTTCTGATTTCATCTGCAACAACGCTAAATCCTCTGCCTGCCTCTCCAGCCCTTGCAGCCTCAATGCTTGCATTAAGAGCTAGCAAATTAGTCTGCTCAGAAATTTCAGTTATAGCAGCAGTGATCATCCCTATTTTATCAATATCCGTGGCCACTTCCTTAACAATACCATTTAATATTGAAGACGACTTCATATACTTCCCATTAATATCAGTAAGGTTGTTCACGGTATGAATACCCTTGCTAGTCAATTGATTTGATTCTTCAACAATCTTATTCATATGTACTACAGCCTGTGATATTTCTTCAATATTCTGCGCCATTTCAAATACCTTGCCAACTCCAACCTCGGTTATCTTGCTTTGCTCAACGGACTC
>JARBUB010000029.1 GCA_029239905.1 Clostridia bacterium | reverse complement strand
AGGACCAGGACTGGGTATTAGGGTATTGGGTGAAGTAACAGAAGAAAAACTTCATATCGTACAGGAATCCGATGCAATTTTGAGAGAAGAAATCAAAAAAGCAGGCTTGGACAGAAGCATATGGCAGTACTTCACTGCACTTCCAAACATCACAACTGTTGGAGTTATGGGCGATGAGAGAACTTACTCTCACACAATAGCAATCCGTGCGGTGACAAGCTCTGATGCCATGACAGCAGATTGGGCGAGAATACCTTATGATGTATTGGAGAAAATCTCTACTAGAATAGTAAATGAAGTAGAGCATGTAAACAGAATTGTTTATGACATAACCTCAAAGCCACCAGCAACGATTGAGTGGGAATAAGAATATTTTAGTAAATAAAGGTTCTATGATATCTAGATAACAGATATCATAGAACCTTTTGTTTTCATTGCAGCTAATATAAAAAACAAAATATAGAAGTAAAAGAACCATCCCTGGCACTTTCTTATGGATTGAAAAACAATTTCCAATAGAATAGCAAAAGATGTCCAGTCAATATAAAATAAATGCATTATAATTAAGTTATCGTTGCAACGAGGAGAGGATTTTATGAGTTATACTGAATATCTGCAGAAAACTATAGATTACATTGAGGAGAATATTAGGCAGCCCATCACAATTGAGGTTTGTGCTGATGTTGCAGGATTCTCAAAATATCACTTTTATAGGGTGTTCACCTTGTTTGTTGGGGTTCCGCTAATGGAATATGTCAGGAAAAGGCGACTTGCTTATGCAATGCAGGACGTCAATAAGGGAATACGAATTATTGACATAGCACTTGATTTTGAATATAGCTCTGAACGCTCATTCTGCAGAGCCTTTCAAAAAGAGTTCGGTGAAACACCCAGCAAATTTAGAAACAAGTATTATGCAATACCTCAAAAACCGATTCTCGAGGAAAATCAATTTATAACTTGGGGAGGAATAAATATGGAATATAGTTTTAGTGACGTAAGAATTGAGAAACTTGATACTATGTATGTAGCAAGTTCATACGTGATAAGTAATAATCCTGAAGAAGATGTCATAAACGCTATGGCAAAATGGATGGAAAACAATAATATTGATCCTAAGTCAAGACAATTCGGATTTGATATTCCGGTTACGGAAGAACAAGCGCAAAAGGGTCTTCGAGGGTATGAATATTGGATTAAAATTAAAGAGGATACTGATGTATGTGAAGGAGTGAAGCTGAAAAAAATAGATGGAAGTGACTATGCAATTCTGAGAATAACGAACCCTTTCTCAAATCCCTTTCAAGCTATTCCTACTGGGTGGAATATACTAGTGGAATGGGTTAAAACAAAGGGATATGGACCTGATTTGAGCAAGGCTGAATGTCATAAAGAGAGATATTGGCTCGAAGAAAAACTCGAAGTAAATGGTAGTACCTACATGGATGTTTATTTCCCATTAAATTAATTTCAATAATAGTAACCACAGAAATGTCTACTGTGGTTACTATTATTTTATACTTAATAAAAGCTGTTGCAGATTGAACTGTCTCGACAAGTGTTGCTATATTATATATGAAAAGATGAACCGTATCATAAATAACGAGGATTTTTTATGAGAAACAAACGAAAGGTAAAACGATAAAATAACTGACTACCTGACGTGCCTAGCACTTGGTACTCCTCATAATCGTAGATTGACACAGCCTATAATGAGGAATATAGTAATCATATACTATATGGGAGCATATGGTATATGATTACTATAATATAAAGAATGGTAGAGTCGATACTGTATGTTATTAATAAGTTTAAAGAAGCGCAAGAATTTCGCACACTATGTTTAACGATAGTAATAAGTGGCATTCCCATAGTTTTTGATACGATTAAGGGACAAGTGACGGAGTTTGATGTCATGACAAATACAAAATAAATAGTGAGGCAATATATGGGTTTATTAGGAATAGAAAAATTAGAAAAAAACAAAAAAAACCAATCAATACTTATGGCTATTCTAGCGGCAGCGCTATATGGTATAAGTTCACCAGTGTCAAAACTGTTACTCATAGAGATACCGCCAACATTAATGGCAGCACTATTATATTTAGGGGCCGGCTTCGGAATGCTAATGGTTAATTTGATCAAGGTATTACGGAAACAAGAGCAAATAGAAGCCAAAATGACCCCCAAAGAGATGCCATATATAGTCGGTATGATTCTTCTTGATATTGCGGCTCCTATTTTACTGATGATAGGGCTAACAATTACAACTTCATCGAATGCTTCTTTGCTGAATAACTTTGAAATCGTTGCGACAGCACTTATTGCGTTGTCTGTTTTCAAAGAAGCTATTGGTAAAAGAATGTGGATAGCAATCTCCCTTATTACTATTTCGAGCATGATTCTGTCAGTTAAGGATTTCAGCAGCTTATCCTTTTCGATAGGGTCAATTTTTGTAATTATGGCGTGCCTATGTTGGGGCTTTGAGAATAATTGTACACGTATGCTTTCCTTAAAAGACCCTTTGCAAATAGTAGTTGTAAAAGGTTTTGGAGCAGGCATTGGTTCACTGATCATCTCAATGATTTTAAAGGAATATAGCAGAAATGTTACTTATATTGCGCTTGCCCTTTTGCTTGGCTTTGTCGCATATGGGCTAAGCATATTCTTTTATATTAAAGCTCAAAGAGAACTTGGAGCAGCCAGAACCAGCGCTTTTTACGCAGCTGCGCCATTTATTGGAGTCTTGATTTCATGGATTATATTGCAAGAAGGGATTACTAAATCTTTTTTGATTGCACTGATAATTATGTTAGTTGGGACATATTTTGCAGTATCGGAGAATCACAAACACTCCCATACTCATACTAAGGAAGTTCATGAGCATAAACACAACCACAATGATGGTCATCATACTCACATCCATGAGCAGGAAGTGGCAGCAGAACATAGTCATGAACATGCTCATGAGGCTGTCGAACATAAGCATACTCATTTGCCGGACCTGCATCACAGACATTTCCATTAACAGTTTCCCAAAAAATATGAAAGCAGAGTTTGTCTTTGTTTCTAGAGATACAAATCCTGAAAGTAACTATCATAAAATAGATAATATGAACAATTAGTTCATAAAAACATGGGGAAATATCTATGATACACTCCTTACTATAGAAAAGGAGCTGGACTGAACTGGATATATGCACTATTAAGGAGAGGAATGATTAAATAAAATCAGTCGTCTTCTTTTTATTTGGTGAAACTTATAAAAGGAAGTATCAGTCCAAGATATATAAATACTTATAAGAGGTGATTGTATGAGAAGAATTTGCAGTTTGGTACTGGTAATATGCTTGACTCTATCCTTATTAGGATGTAATTCTAATAAAGTAGGCATTGGTGAAAAGCAAGCGCCCAAAATTGAGCCTGGAATAATAGGGTATGTTATGAAGTTGTCAAATAGCGGTATGCTCGTTGTCAGTCAAGGGATACAGGATTTCAGCTCTACTGGTGGAGTTAAGGAGTTTTATAATGCAATTTGGTTTTCAAATGCTCCCAAAGAAATTGAAGTGGGAGATCAAGTGAGGGTTTGGTTTGATGAGGTTCTTGAATCTTATCCTGGTCAGTCTGAGGCGAAACATATAGAAGTGATTGCTAGTGAAAAGCCTGACGGGGCAAATCTAGATATATCCGAAGCCCTAAACAGGGCTCTAAAAACAGATAAAGTCGATAACGATGAAGTAATTGTTGTGAAATCCATAGCCTATGATAAACAAGCTGATCGATGGAGCATTGTTTTAAAACAGACCTGGGGTGACAAAACATACAATATTCAAGTAGAAGATAAATAATTATTTGAATGATAGAGATTCATAACATTGGTGATTTTGATTGTCTAAATATTAGAAAATCAGGATCACCTTTTTGTTTATCGACTTTTATAACAAGTAGAAGAATTGACAAAATAAACATGGAAAATGTAATATTCAGTTGCATTTGACATTTGCAGAATATGTCTAAACTTGCGAACGAAAAACATAGAATAATGACTGTTTAACAAAGGAATTAAAGAAATACAATAGAACATAGTATTTAAAATAGAATAGAAATCAATAACGGGGGGGTTATTAATTTGCATCTAATATATTTCATAAAATATATTGAACCAATTGGGTGTCTTACATGTTAAATGCACCAATATTAAAAGAAACGCTTGTCAATAAAATCTATTATAATAGTCCAGACGGAATTTTCATAGCCGATTCAACTGGGAGGTATATCGATGTTAACCCTTCTGGATGTGAGATAACAGGTTATACCTATGAAGAGATCACTAATATGAGTCTGCTTGATATAACTCACCCTGACTCAACTAATGAAGTTATTAATATTTTTAAGAACCTAAAATCCACAGGTAAAATAAGCAGTGAATTTAAATATTTAAAAAAAGATGGTACCATCTTTTATATGCAGGTAGATGCAGTCAAAATTGAGGAAGAAACATATATAGCCTTTTGCAAAGATACAACGATACGTAAGCTAAATGAAGAAGCCTGCACAGAACTTGCAATACGAAAGGAACTGGAAGCTGAACTAGTAAAGAAGAAAAGGCAATTGGAGATTAAGAATGAAGAATTGGAAGCGATCATGGAAAGCATGTCTGATGGTCTATTTATGCTTGATAAAAATTATGATTTTGAATTCTTAAACCAAAGAGGGCTTGATTTTTTTTATGAACCTGAGAAGATAAAGAGTGGCGCTTCCTTTTCACATACAAAATATTATGATATGAAGGGAAAGTTATTACAAATTGAAGATATGGTAGGTTCTAAAGTCTTAAAAGGTGAGAAAATCAAGAATTGGAGAATTAAAGCAGAACGTCCTGATAAAACATTATACTTCAGCATGAGCGGAAATCCTATTTATGATGAACATGGAGAGATAGCTGCCGCAATAATATGTTGCCGAGATATAACAGAAGAAAAAGAAAATGAAGATTTAATTTATCTACAACAAGAGCAGCTTCTTAAAACAGAAAAGGAAAAAAATGAAGCATTAATTGTAGCAATTGAAATGAAGGATGAATTTCTATCAATCATTTCCCATGAATTTAAAACTCCATTGACTGTTATCAATTCTGCTATACAAGCAATGGAGCTGATTTGTAGAGATGAGTTATCAGTGAAAGGAAAAGATTTTGTAAAAAAGATAAAGCAAAATGCTTTTAGGCAGTTGCGGCTTGTAAATAATCTACTTGATATAACCCGTGCAAATGCAGGACATATCAAGCTGCACAAAAGCAGTGTGGATATAGTGTTTTTTACAAAATCAATCGTTGATTCAGTAAATATATATGCATTGCAAAAGGAGATAGAAATTCAATATACAGCTTCAATGAAGAAGAAGACTATATATTTAGATGAAGAAAAATACGAGCGAATCATACTAAATCTTATTTCAAATGCTATTAAATTCACACCCAAGGGTAGATCAATTACTGTAAGTGTGTTTACGAAAGTAATAAAGAAACGAAGCAATATATGTATAAAAGTAATAGATACAGGCGTTGGTATTCCACAGGATAAGCAAAGTCTTATTTTTGAAAGGTTTGGACAAGTAGATAGCTCTCTGACTAGACAAGCAGAGGGAACCGGAATTGGACTTTCCCTAGTAAAGAAACTTGTTGAAGCTCATGAAGGTGAAATACATGTTGACAGTGAGATTGGAAGGGGAAGTACCTTTACAATATTATTACCAATAGAGAAAGAGTGTGAACAAGCAGAAGCAAAGAAATTCCAAGAGTCTAAGGATAATAGGCTCATTCAATCTGCGGCAATTGAGTTTTCGGATATTTATTTTTAATAAGTACAGCCGTAATATGAGAAACTCATATTCAAATCTATAACAGCAAGAAGTAGGGGCTGACCCATGTGGCGGCCCTTTTAAATTGCGGTAATTCAAAAAGTCTTAAATAATCCGAAATACTAAACTTCCATATATTGTGATATACTAATACTACTAATAAAAAAGGACGGAATGGTTATGAAAAGACTGTTATGTATTTTCTTAGTATTAATGTTCCTGCTATCTGCTTGTACTGTAGAATTGAATACAACAGGATATGATACTGAGTCAGCTATAAACAATTTGATTGACCAAAAGGTTCAAAGTGTAAAAACTGCAAATATAGAAGAGCTATTGTCAATCCTAGATCCTAGGGACCAGGAACTGCAGACAGAGCAATCCAATTGGCTAATGGATATTAAGACGAATACCATAGAGGACTACAGTTTAGAGCTGATTAAGCTCGACAAGATAAGTGAAAATGAATACAGAGCTAAACTAAGACAGCAGTATAAGGAAAATGGCAAAAACTATGAACTCGAGTATTTCAATAAATATACGTTTGTTGATAACAAGTTTTATGATGCAGGCAACTATTTTGAGGTGCTTACAAAGAATAATATTACGATAAAGTATACAGCCGCAAACAAAAAGCTGGCAGAGGATATCATTGAAGATATGAACCAGCTTTATGGCGAAAATATTAATATATGGGGATTGACTCCTAAAAGACCTATGGTGATCAAAATGTTTGATGATATAGAGGAGCTTAGGCAATCTATTAAATTCAGCATGTGGCAGTGCGCAGGCTGGTATGAGTATGGCGAATCAGTAAAGATGTATATCACGAAGTCTAGGTCAAGCAAAGAAAGAATAAAACAAGTGGTCAATCATGAAATGACGCATCTTTTCACAGTAGAGAAGTCTGCAGGTAATTTAGCCTATTGGCTTTCGGAGGGAATTGCATCTTACTATGAGACGCCAGAGAACCAAAGAGCCCCGAGCCAATTGGTAAAAGATATGAATATTAATCTTCAAACTGTTGGAGAACTAGAAGGTATTGAGTTAGAGAAGCTGGAAGGACAACAGCAAATCAGTGATTATTATAATAATTCACATCTTATCGTTGCCTTTATAATTGAGAGATATGGAAAAGAAAAGATTATAGAAATACTAAATGAACTAGGTAAGCTGCCCTCCTTTAAGGGAACTACCTCTGAAAATGATAAGCATTACAGGGTATATTTATCGGAGGTTCTGCCTAAGGTATTGGGAATAGAAGACTACAAATCCTTCGAAGAGCAGTGGAAAGCTGAAATAAGCAAGCTTTAAAAAGACCTTCAAGACAAGACTTGAAGGTCTTTTATACGGTGTTACCAGTGAATATACTGCTTCCAGCCTGGAAGTTTATGGTGAAATTTAATGTTGTGGAGGGATTTATAAAGATTGATAACTCTGCTGATTCAGCCGTTCTCCTAGTGCCTGGAGTGTATGCCACATCAAATGGAATTTGTACTTTTATTAAAAGCGCAATAATTGCATCAAACTCAACAATCTTTAAGTTCTTAGAGTTGGCTAAGTTAGTAAAAGCTTCAGAAGCAAGTATTGTACTTAATTCTTTACTGATATTATTCATATTCTACCTACCCCCTTGCACTTCATCATATGCAGAATAGCCTTAAATGGTAATGCTAGCTAGATGTACTTATATAAAGCATTGTAAAATTTATCTTGTTAGAGGGAATGATAACTGTTAATCTGTATGATAAGCAGGGTATAATAGTAATAAAAGGAAGCGGATTCGCAGGGTGATTTGATGAATAGAGAAAATGAAAACAAAATTAGAGCTGCTCGAAAAGATGAGCATATTAAGCTATTTATGAAGTCTATATCTGCTAAGGATAATGGCTTCAAGGATATAGTACTGCAAAATAATGCACTGCCGGAAACTGATTTCGACAATATTAATACAGAGCTTGTTTTTCTTAATAAGATTATTGGTATGCCAGTGATGATCAATGCGGTAACCGGTGGTACAGATTATACCTATGATATCAACAAACAGCTAGCCCAGCTTTCCATGACTTATAATATACCAATGGCCGTTGGCTCTCAAACGATTGCCTTACATGATTTAAGTAAGCAAGAAGGCTTTAAGATAGTAAGAGAAATAAATAAGTCAGGAATTGTCATAGCCAATATCAGCGCAAACAGCAGCTATGAAAGCGTTTGTGAAGCAGTTGAAATGATAAGTGCAGATGCAATTCAACTGCACTTGAATACAGCTCAAGAAATCTGCATGTGTGAAGGGGATAGAAGCTTCAAGGGTATTCTAAGTAATATTAAAAATATTGTACACATATCAAAGGTACCTGTGATTGTCAAAGAGGTGGGCTTTGGAATCTCCTATGAAACAGCAAAGAAGCTTCATAATGTTGGAGTAAAATATATCGATACAGGTGGAAAAGGTGGCACCAATTTTGTTGCAATTGAGGATTTTCGTAACAAGGATTTGGATTATTCGTTCTTGAAGCACTGGGGAATACCTACCGCACTTAGTCTCATTGAATGCAAACATGCATCTAGAGACTTACACATTATTTGCAGTGGTGGAATAACTAAGGCAGAGGAAATAGTAAAAGCTATTACAATGGGGGCAGCAATAACCGGTATAAGCGGTCTCATATTAAGAGAACTGTTGGAAAATGGCTATGATGGGGCAAAGGCTTGCATAGAAAAGCTTCAGTATGAAATGAAAGTATTTATGCTTTTACTTGGTGTTGACGAAATAGAAAAACTATCCAAAACAAACTATTTGCTAAAAGGAGAACTACTTCAGATATATAAACAGAAATTTATATAGAAGTGCCAGTGATGGCACTTCTAATTTTTAAATATTTATCTTTATCCCATCTACCGCCAATTCCTTAACCCATAGAAACTTTCTCATAAAAATATGTATCTTATCGTTTAAAACTTCAATATTCTTGCTAACAAATACGCATATACCATCAACTTCATAAATATCATAATTTACTTCCATCTGAGGTCTACCCAACTGAACTGTTGGGGTCTGTACAGGACATCAGCCACCGCTTGCAGGCTTCATAAAAATTGTTACTGCGTTTTCTTTAGGGGATTTCCTGATGAAACTTGCGACATTTTTATCAATAATTATATTCATTAATACACCTCCACTACCAAATAACTTGTATTGCATCCTTTTATAAATATTATATATTAAAACAATAATATTAGCCAAGCGGATCCACTTACACCAGCATTTCTAAGAACTTACTAGCCGCAACAGACAATGGAATATTTTTATGTGTAACCACACCCATATGCCTCTCTGGAACTTCTTCCTTTATATCTAGTACAAAAATGTCAGAAGCTGCTGCCGACTTTGCACAAAAGTCCGGCACAAAGGCAATCCCAAGTCCTATTCTTGCCATATCTACCAGTACATCTATACTTCCAAGTTCAATATCTGGGTTGATTTCTACCTCATAGCCTGCAAGCATGTTGTCAAAGTATTCCCTAGTAATAGTGTTTTTTTCTAATACCAACAATGGAAGCTTCTCCAAGTCCTTAAGGTGCAGCTCCTTATTTCTGAGGTGACCATAACTGCTGCCTGCAATAAATACATCTTGTACAGCACGGGTATCTCTAAACTCCAGCTGCGGAAATGCCTTCATCAATGGAATGTTTACAACGCTAAAGTCGACACTGCCGTTTTTTAGCAGCTCAATACATTTGGAGGAGGTTCTGTTTGTAACCTTAATTTTAATACCGGGGTATCTCTCGTTAAATACTTTAAAATATGGCATCAAATAATATTTGCAAATGGTATCACTAGCACCTATCTTTATCTCACCACTGACCAGCGAATTCATATCTCCAAGCCTTTTCTCGCCGGATTTAATAAAGTTGAAGGCCTGTTCAATATAGGTATAAAGTGCTTGACCTTCATGGGTCAAGGTTACTCTTTTTGTGTTTCGAAAAAATAAATTGCAGTCTAGTTTTTGCTCTAGCTGTCTGATTGCTTGACTGACGGCTGACTGAGAAATGAAAAGCTTTCTTGCCGCGGAGGAGAAGCTCTTCTTATAGGCAACAAAATAAAATACTTTATAAAGCTCAAAATTTATATCCATATATAAGCCCTCCTTATAGATAGCATTAGCAATATTAATTTCATTTATTAATTATACTATGTTAGAATTTAGCTGTAAAGACAAGGAGAGGTGATATTTCATGAATAGCAACGTAAGAAGAATATTTGTGGAGAAGAGAAGAGAGTTTGCAACTGAAGCAAATAACTTGTGTTTGGAAATCAAAGAAAACCTCAATATAGAGAGTTTGCAGGAAGTTAGAGTTATTAATAGATATGATGTTCAGGGATTGGAAGCAGATGAGCTCCTAAGGGCCAAAGACATTGTTTTTTCGGAGCCGGCGGTGGATTTGGTTTATGAGGAAACACTGCCTATTGATTCAACAGAGTTAGCTTTTGCTATGGAATATTTACCGGGTCAATATGACCAGAGAGCAGATTCAGCCATACAATGCATTCAAATATTAACTCAAAAAGAAAGATCCTTAGTGAAAAATGCAAAAGTAATCGTATTAAAGGGTGAAATTTCAGATTTAGAAATAGAAAAAGTCAAAAATTACTGTATAAATTTAATAGATTCAAGAGAAGCTGAGCAGTCAAAGCCTATAATGCTGAACATGGAGGCAATTGAGGCTAAGGAAGTAGCGGTAGTACTGGACTTTATCGTTATGAATGAAGAAGAATTAAGGATGTTAGCTGCTGAAATGAGCTTGGCTATGACCCTTGAGGATTTGGAATTCTGTCAAAGTTATTTTAAGAATATCGAAAAAAGAAACCCTTCAGTTACAGAAATTAAAGTGATTGATACATACTGGTCAGATCACTGCAGACATACCACCTTTCATACAGCAATCAAGGATATACAAATCGAAGAAAACACCTATACCAAGCCAATCAGAGAAGCTTTCGAACTGTACAATCAAGATAGAAAAACAATATATAAAGATGAGTTAAGAGAGATATCCCTTATGGATTTAGCAACCTTAGCTGTGAAAAAACTGCGTGCAAATGGTAAACTACAAGATTTAGAGGTATCAGACGAAATAAATGCCTGCAGTATCGTTATAGATGTAGATGTAAATGGAGTAAATGAAGAGTGGTTGTTGATGTTTAAAAATGAAACGCATAATCACCCTACAGAAATAGAACCCTTCGGCGGCGCCGCTACTTGCTTGGGAGGCGCTATAAGAGATCCGCTTTCAGGTAGGGCGTATGTGTTTGGCGCAATGAGAGTGACGGGCAGTGCCGATCCAAGAGCTGCCATAGAAGAAACCTTGCAGGGCAAGCTGCCCCAAAGAAAAATTACAACTGGTGCAGCTGCAGGCTTTAGCTCCTATGGGAATCAAATAGGCTTGGCAACGGGTCAAGTGGCAGAGATATATCATGCAAATTACGCCGCAAAGAGAATGGAAATAGGAGCTGTATTAGGTGCAACGCCACGCAGCAATGTCAGGCGGGTGGCTCCCGATGCTGGAGATGTAATAGTCCTTCTAGGCGGAAGAACAGGAAGAGATGGCTGCGGCGGTGCAACAGGCTCATCGAAGGAGCATGATGACAGCTCAATTATGAGCTGTGGAGCAGAGGTGCAAAAGGGAAACCCTCCTACTGAGAGAAAGATACAGAGACTTTTTAGAAATCCCGAGGTCAGCAGGATGATTAAGAAATGCAATGACTTCGGAGCAGGAGGCGTTGCAGTTGCAATCGGAGAGTTAGCCGATGGATTGGTAATAAATCTAGACCTTGTACCCAAAAAGTATGAAGGACTTGATGGTACAGAATTAGCAATATCAGAGTCTCAAGAGAGAATGGCAGTGGTATTGGACAAACAGAACTCAGATGATTTTATGAAGTATGCTTCGGAGGAAAATCTTGAGGCTGTTAAGGTAGCGGAAGTGACGGGTCAAAATAGGCTAGTAATGCTTTGGAGAAACAAAGCAATTGTTGATATCAGCAGAGACTTCTTGAATACAAATGGCGTAAAGCAAAACGCAGAAGCGAATGTTGTAGGACCATCACAGCAAAGCTATTTTAAAATAACAAAGCAAGAGAAAACAGAAGGCAAATCTCAAAAGCAGGCTTGGTTAGAAAACTTACAGGACTTGAATATATGCAGTCAAAGAGGCTTGGGAGAGCGTTTTGATAGTACAATTGGAAGCGGAACAGTGCTAATGCCCTATGGAGGAAAAAATCAACAAACTCCTACAGATGGTCTTGTGATGAAGATTCCAGTACAAGATGCCTCAACAACAACTGGTGCAATTATGACCTATGGCTTTAACCCCTTTATTTCAAGCTGGAGCCCCTTCCACGGAGCGGTCTATGCAGTGGTGGAGGCAGTGACGAAGGCGGCAGCTTTAGGTAGTGATTATAGGAATATTAAGTTAACACT
Source organism: Clostridia bacterium (assembly GCA_029239905.1). GTDB lineage: Bacteria > Bacillota > Clostridia > Lutisporales > Lutisporaceae > GWB2-37-7. Next base: position 5,828 of record JARBUB010000029.1, on the reverse strand, counting down.
GCAGGAGTATTTTGAGAAGCTTGGCAAGGACCCCTTAAAGTGGGGAAAGCCAATGAGCGCATTGCTTGGAGCTTATTATGCACAGGAAAGACTTGAAATAGCTGCTATAGGCGGCAAGGATAGTATGTCTGGGACCTTTAAGGACTTGAATGTACCGCCAACCTTAGTGGCATTTGCAGTAGATACCATAAATATAAAGCATGTTATATCTTCAGAGTTTAAAGAAACAGACAGCATGGTAGTCATGCTTAAAATAAATAGAGATGAAGCTGAAATGCCAGATATTGACCAGCTGAAGAAAAACTTGATAAAACTGAACAGCATAACGAAAGAAAATAAGGTTTTATCTGCTAGCATTGTAAAGCAGGGTGGTGCTGCGGCAGCTATCAGCAAAATGTGTTTTGGTAATATGATAGGAATGAAGTTCACAGAGAACATAAAATTTGAAGATTTATTCTCGGCTGATTATGGCAATGTGATAGTAGAGTTTAATAAGTCTATTGATGTCAACACACTGTTGCAGGGCTTGAATTACTCGGTACTGGGGAATACACAGCAAAAACCATCTATAGAGATTAATGACATCGAGATTGGCTTAGCAGAGGCTTTGACATCGTGGCAGAAGCCTTTATCGAAGATTTTCCCTAGTATAATTAATAAGGACATTATCAAAGACAATGAGGAAACATCCCTTTATTATTCAAAAAAGAACATTGCGGCAAAGAATAAAATTGCAAAACCAAAGATTTTAATACCTGTTTTCCCGGGCACCAACTGTGAATATGATACAGTGGAAGCTTTCAAAAATGCAGGAGGAGAGGTAAATACTCTGGTAATCAGAAACCTGACAGCCAGAGATATAGAAGAAACAATATATGAGTTGATCAAAGCAATCAGAAGCTCACAGATTATAGCATTGCCAGGAGGCTTTAGTGCAGGAGATGAACCGGATGGTTCCGGTAAGTTTATAGCTGCGATGTTTAGAAACCCAATGATTAAAGAAGAGATAATGAAATTACTTAAGCAAAGGGATGGGTTGATGATTGGAATTTGCAACGGCTTCCAAGCATTGATAAAGCTAGGATTGGTGCCATATGGAGAAATACGTGATCTGAATGAGAACAGCCCTACGTTGACACATAACAGCAGTGGAAAGCATATCTCATGTATGGCCAACACACAGATTATATCGAACCTTTCACCTTGGTTTGCAAATACAAAGCCTGGTGATATACACGCAATACCAGTTAGTCATGGAGAAGGTAGATTTATAGTGAAGGAAGACTTATACAAAAAACTGCTGGACAATGGGCAAATAGCGACTCAGTATGTAGACTTTAATCCTAACGGTTCGATGTACAACGTTGAAGGAATCACAAGCCCCGATGGAAGAATTCTTGGCAAAATGGGACATACAGAGAGAATCGATCAGAGCGTTGCAATTAATATACCGAGGAATAAATATCAAAAGCTCTTTGAAGCTGGAATCAAATATTTTTCTTAAGATTTTATTTAAGGGGGAAAAAACTATGAACAATCAAAATCCAAAGGCTGCAGTAATTATGGGCAGCGATTCAGACCTTCCAATTGTAAGAAAAACCATTGAAGTTTTAAAGAAGTTTGGTGTCGAGTTTGAAGTCAATATACTTTCAGCTCACAGAACGCCTGATTTGACTTTGGAATATGCAAGAAGCGCAGAAGGAAAGGGCTTTGAGGTGATCATAGCAGCTGCCGGGAAAGCAGCTCATCTCCCCGGAGTCATTGCAGCACTTACAATATTACCGGTAATAGGGATTCCGATAAAGTCCTCTACAATGGATGGATTGGATTCACTTCTTTCCATCGTGCAGATGCCTTCAGGAATACCAGTTGCGACTGTTGCTATAGATGGTGCAGAAAATGCAGGTTTACTGGCAGTTCAGATATTATCCCTTAAGCACGAACACTTAAAAGAAAAACTTAGGAAGCACAAAGAAGATATGGAACATGCCGTTATAGAAAAAAACAGCAAAATTAAGAAGGAGGAATTTTAAATGGAAAAGCTAGAGATGTTATATGAAGGAAAAGCAAAGAAGGTTTTTAAGACAGATGAGGATAATCAATATATAGTAGAGTACAAGGATGATGCAACGGCACTAAACGGACTCAAAAAAGGTACAATTGTGGATAAGGGAATCATGAATAACACGATTTCATCTAAACTATTTGAACTCCTCGAGCAAAAGGGAATAAAAACTCATTATATTAAGAAGTTAAGTGATAGAGAAATGTTAGTAAAAAAGGTGGAAATAGTGCCAATAGAGGTACTGGTTAGAAACTATGCTGCAGGCTCCTTGACCAAGAGATATGGAATACCTGAGGGTACCAAAATGGACAGCACAATATTGGAATATTGCTTCAAAAATGACGAACTAGGAGACCCTTTTATAAATGAATACCACATAAAGGCTATGAAGCTTGCTGAGGAATCTGAAGTTGATACCATAGCAAAGTCAGCCTTTAGAATTAACGAGATATTAATAGATCTTATGAAGAATATAAATATAGATTTGGTAGACTTTAAGCTGGAATTTGGTAGAACTCCTGATGGAGAAATTATACTTGCGGATGAGATATCACCGGACACTTGCAGGTTATGGGATGCAGACACACACGAAAAACTGGATAAGGATCGTTTTAGAAGAGATATGGGCAAGGTAGAAGAGGGTTACATGGAAGTAGTAAGAAGAATTTTAGGATAAAAAATCTTCGGATAACGGGAGTGCAAATATGAAAAATTTAGGCAGCTATAATGATGACAAGTTTCATGAAGAGTGTGGCGTTATTGGAATTTATGAAAAAGACAATATAAATACCGGCAGACTCACATATGTTGGACTTATTGCACTACAGCACAGAGGGCAAGAAAGTGCAGGAATTGCAGTAAATAATGACGGTATTATCACCTGTTACAAGGAAATGGGTCTAGTATCAGAGGTCTTTGATAATCAGATACTTAATTTACTCAAAGGACACATGTCCATAGGTCATGTAAGATATTCAACTATGGGCGAAAGCTTTGTTACCAATGCACAGCCTTTGGTAGTAAAGTACAAAAATGGAACCATAGCTTTGGCACACAATGGGAATTTGGTAAACGCACAGTCACTACGACATGAGATGGAAGATCAAGGAATGATATTTACAACCTCCATTGATAGTGAGATTATAGCCAGTTTAATTGCCAAAAATTATACCACGAATATTGAAGAAGCTATCATAAGGACAATGGATAAAATTAAAGGTGCTTACGCTTTGACCATCATGACAAATGAGCAGCTTATTGGAGTGAGGGATAAGCACGGTATGCGCCCTCTTGTAATAGGTAAAATAGGAGAAGGCTATGTTCTTGCTTCTGAAACATGCGCATTGGATACGATTGGTGCAAGCTTTGTTAGAGATGTAAGCCCTGGAGAAATCGTTATTATTGATGAAAACGGAATAAAAAGCATTCAGACCAAGGCTGAAGAAAAAGCCATCTGCATCTTTGAATATATTTATTTTGCCAGACCGGACAGCATTATTGATGGGATTGGAGTCTATGGGGCAAGACATAGTGCAGGGAGGATGCTTGCAAAGGAGCACCCTGTGGAGGCTGATGCAGTGATATGTGTGCCTGATTCAGGTACACCTGCGGCCATCGGTTTTGCCTTAGAATCAGGCATACCATATACAGTAGGACTTATCAAAAATAGATATATTGGAAGAACCTTTATACAGCCAACCCAAAAAATCAGAGAAGAGGGAGTAAGTCTTAAGCTTAACCCACTTAGGGAAGAAATTGCTGGCAAAAGGATTGTTATGGTTGATGACAGTATAGTAAGGGGCACTACCAGCAAGAAGATTGTACAAGCCTTGAGGGATGCGGGTGCAAAGGAAGTGCATGTCAGAGTAAGCTCTCCTGTCATTTTGCACTCCTGCTATTTTGGGATAGATACACCAAGTAGAGATGAACTGGTAGGCGCAACAACCTTAATAGATAAAATCAAGGATAAAATAGGGGCTGACAGTGTAGGCTACTTAAGTCATTCTGGCTTAGTAGAATCCCTTGGAGGCTGTGGTAAAGGCTATTGTACTGCCTGCTTCAGTGGAGATTATCCTATTGATATCACTGAAGAAGGCGATAAACATACTTTTGAAAGAAGGTAGTATTATGGAAAAGATAAATAGAGATAAAGTAACTTATAAAAGTGCTGGGGTAGATGTAGAAGCAGGATACCAAGCAGTAAGCCTGATGAAGCAGCATACGCAAAGAACTTTAGTGCCCGGAGTTTTAGGCGGACTCGGCAGCTTTGGAGGTTTTTTTGAAATAGATGTTGAGAAATATAAAAAGCCTGTATTGGTATCCGGAACTGACGGAGTAGGCACGAAGCTGCAAATAGCTTTTATGACTGGTATTCATAATACCATTGGTATCGATTGTGTTGCCATGTGTGTTAACGATATTGCATGCCATGGTGCAAAGCCCTTATATTTCCTTGACTATATAGGCACAGGCCTGTTAGATCCCGATGCCGCAGCTGAGGTAGTAAATGGCATATGTGATGGATGTGTAGAAGCGGGTTGTGCCCTGATTGGCGGAGAAACTGCAGAGATGCCGGGCTTTTATAAAAAAGGAGAATACGACCTTGCAGGCTTTGCGGTAGGAGTCGTTGATAAGGATAAAGTGATAAATGGCTCAAGGGTAGAAGCGGGAGATGTCATAATTGGTTTAGCTTCCAGCGGAATACACAGCAATGGTTATTCCCTAGTTAGAAAGCTATTTTTCGAAATGAATAATTATAACATTGATGCCTATATTTCAGAGTTGGATTGTACTTTAGGACAAGAATTATTGAGACCCACTAGAATATATGTAAAAACCATATTAGAGCTTGTAGATAACTTTGATATTAAAGGAATTGCACATATCACTGGTGGCGGCTTTATAGAAAACATCCCAAGGACTATTCCCGAAGGGTTGAAGGCTGAAATTCATTTGGAAAGCTTCCCGATTCTACCCATATTTAAGATCATGCAAAAACTGGGTAATATTGAGGATAAAGAGATGTTCAATACCTTCAATATGGGTATAGGTTTGGTGATGATTGTAAATAAAAATATTGCAGAGCAAGTTATGTCAAGTTTGAGCGGCATGAATGAAAAGGCATATATAATAGGGAAGATAATGAAAGGTGATGGAGGCATAGAGCTGTGTCAAAGCTAAAAATAGCAGTATTGGCATCGGGCGGAGGCAGCAATCTGCAAGCCCTAATAGATGCAATTGGTTGTGGAAGTATTAATGGGCAGATTGACTTAGTAATCACAGACCGAATTGATGCCTATGCTATGCATAGAGCGGAAAGCCATGGCATAGCTGCTATTTGTATCGATAGAAAAGCTTACTCAAATAAGGCTGATTTTGACTTGCAGCTAATGAATAATTTGAATGAAGTTCATCCGGACCTTATAATACTTGCAGGCTATTTAAGCATTTTATCAGTAGAACTTACTCATAAATATCAAGGGAAAATTATTAATATTCATCCGTCATTATTGCCTGCTTTTGGCGGCAAAGGTTTTTACGGCCATAAGGTGCACAAAGCAGTAATAGAAAATGGGGCTAAGGTATCAGGTGCAACTGTGCATTTTGTGGATGAAAATACGGATACCGGACCTATTATATTACAGGAAGCCGTAGAGGTTTTAGAAGATGATACTCCTGAGGCTTTGGCAAAACGGGTTTTGACTGTTGAGCACAGACTTATTGTTCAGGCTGCAAGGCTCTTTTGCGATAAAAGGCTGACGTT
>JARBUB010000028.1 GCA_029239905.1 Clostridia bacterium | reverse complement strand
TTTTTATTTGCTTCTATCTGGCTCATAGGCATCTTCTTCATAGTCAAATTCAGTTTTCTTCATTGTTGATTTGTTGGTAAAGCCTTGATATTTATTATTATCTTTGTTTAAATCTTTTAACCGGTCATAGGCATCTTCTTCATAATCATAATCTCTTTTATATAGGCTTTGATCTATATTACTCATGAATTCTCACTCCTTATTATTTGTATACCTATAAAAAGTATAGCAGAGTGTGTTCATCAATGCTACATTACGATAAAGGTATATGCTATAATAAAAATAATATTATTCCGAGTAGAGGAGTATTTGACCAATGAGCCTATTTAAGAGATTTTCACAATTTTTATATGGACATGCTATTTTGATACTGACATTGTTGGTTATCACTGCAAGCCTTATATTATTTTGGCTGCAAAAAGAAGAAATAAAACCATATATTTCTAAGCCGAAATATCATTTTTACTTTATCGCACAGAATTCCGTGGACCCTTTTTGGAATGAAGTAATGCAAGGTGTTGAAAAATCGGCAAAGGATAACAATGTTGTGGTTGAATTTAATGTACCGCGTTTTAATAATCCCCAAGAAGAATTAAAATTTATGGATATAGCAGTTATTTCAAAGGTTGATGGGATACTCACCCATGCACCTAGCGGTATTGGTTTTGCTGATGCAATTGATAAGGCCTATGACCATGGAATTCCTGTCATAACCGTAGAAAATGATGACAGTGAAAGTAAAAGATATGCTTTTGCGGGGACAAATAGTTTTGAGTTAGGTAAAGAAGCGGCAAGGCTGTTGATTGAAGCTACAAATGGCAAGGCAAATGTTGCTGTAATATCAAATGGTGATCTGCAGCAGGATGCCATTGAGCATAATCTGAAGATGAACGGTTTTATCAGCACTTTAAAGGAATATCCAGAAATGGTTATTGTAAAGACCTATACCTCCAAAATGGGGATATTAAGTGCGGAGGAAATTACGCAAACAATAATCGACAGCGATGAAGGCATCAATGCAATTTTTACATTTAGCTCGGCAGACACTTTGGGTTCTGCTCAGCTAATCGTTGATAGAAGCAGAGTTGGTAAAATGGTTTTGGTAGGGTATGGAAATTCTGAAGAGATACTCCGCTATATCGATAAAGAAATAATATATGGAACAGTAGCCAGTGACCCCTATAAAATGGGTTACGAAAGTGTAAAAGCCATGGTAGACGTCAAGGATGGAAAAAGCATACCGAGTTTTATAGATACACAAGTTAAAGTGATTACCAAAAGGAATCTTAGCAGAGATAAAATGACTGAATAGAATTAGAAATATATGATAAATTGGAATAGTTGGTGAAATGATGGGTTATGGTATATTCACATTTATAGGCATTCGAAAAAAGTTAATCGTTTATTTTTTATTGACTATATTGCTATTGGGCACTATTAGCATTTTTTCTTATTATAATGCAAAGGTAGTACTTAGTAATACCAACAGCATTATTACAGACTATGCTTATTTGAATAACTTGAATAATGATGTAAACTCACTTATGACAGAACTAGAAAAGTATCTGACCTCTGCATCCTCAGAGAATTTGTTGAATTATTATACCCATTACAATAGTCTTCAAGAGTTATCAAGGAAAATACCAAGAAATGCAGAGTACAACTATGAAATGCTGCTTCTAAAAGACGTTGGGAACATGTTGGATGAGCTGATAATTGAGACGGATAATGCAGTTCAAGCCAAACGTGGCAGAATCAGCAGTAAATATATAGCGAATTTTCAACGGTCAAATGAGATTAGTGAGTATATTAAGCTATATAACAATAAGCTTTTGGATAATAAACTAAAGTCTGGTTCGGAGAAATATGAAAATATAAATAGAAGTATGAGTTTTATAAGCTATTTGAACCTTTTGATCATAATTGCAGCGGTGCTGGTGAATTTATATATTGCAATTGTCTCGACCTATCGCTTAACAAAGCCAATTACAGAGCTATCCCATTCTGCGGAGAAAATTGCGGAAGGTGACTTTGATATAGAGCTGACTCAAACTCATACTGGAGATGAAACAGACATACTAGCAGGTGCATTTATCAAAATGGTTAAAAGTATAAGAGATTACATTGATGAATTGAAAAGTCAGGCAGAGGTTGAAAAAAGACTTAAGGAACAGGAAATGCAGAATTTAACGATGAAGAGTCTTCTAAAGGAAGCTGATTTAAAGTTTTTGCAGTCTCAAATTAATCCACATTTTCTTTTTAATACTCTAAATGCGGCGGCGCAGCTGGCAACAATTGAGGGTGCAGATAAATCCTCCGAATTTATAGAGAACATAGCGCATTTGTTCAGATATAATCTAAGGAATATTGATGAGCTTACGGCCTTAAGAGATGAAATTCAATACGTAAAAAACTACATGCAAATTCTAAAGATGCGTTTTGGCAGTAGAATAGAGTTTTACAATGATATAGATGAAGCTGCTTTAGATATCATGATTCCACGTATTGTTATTCAGCCAATTGTCGAAAATGCATTTATACATGGCTTGCAGAGTTTAGAGCGAAATGGCGAAATACATTTAAATGTAAAGCTTTTAGATGACAGCATTATTATCGAGGTTATTGACAATGGTATGGGCATGGATTCCAGCTGTATTGACTCAATATTGTCCTCTGATGAAGAAAGCAGCATGAAAAAAAGACATGTGACTGGAATAGGAATAAGCAATGTACTGCATAGACTGCAGTTGCTGTTTAATATAGAGGATTCCAAGGAACTCATAAGTATTTCTAGTGAGATTGGAAGTGGAACAAAGGTTACTTTAAGACTGCCTAGTGATAAAAATGTGAGTGGTAAGGGTGTGGATTTTAATGATAAAGCTGTTAATTGCTGATGACGAATATCTTGTTCTAGATTCTTTGAAAATGATCATTACAAAGAATATGACAAATGTAAATATTGTTGGGACTGCTTGTTCCGGCAGAGAAGCTATTGAAAAAGCCATAGAATTAAAACCTGATGTCATATTTATGGATATTCATATGCCGGGAATTGATGGTATGGAGGCGATCAGGCAGATAAAGGCTGCAAACAGCAATGCTCTATTTGTTATAATAACTGCCTATGAATTCTTTGATTATGCAAAAGAAGCAATCAATATGGGGGTCTCAGAATATTTGCTGAAACCCATAAATAAAGGCAAGGTAATAGATACACTCAATAATTTGAATACGGAAATTAATCAAAAACACAAGAATCTATTACGAGAAGTTGAGTTGAAGGAGCGTATAAACCGAATTATTCCTGTTATGGAGGGTCAGTTTATTTCTTACCAACTGCTTAATATGGGAACCATAAGAGAGATTGAATTCTATGAGGATATATTCAATTTAAGACTAAGGCAAGGTTATGCCATTACAGTACTTCTTGATAATTTTGAATGTAAGGTTAAAGAAGATAATTTCAAATTAAGCTTGGAGAAGCAGAGCTTTTATGAGTCCTTTTATATGGAATTAAAGAGACTGTGCCCCTGTCTTATTGGAAATCCGCTGTTGGATAGAATAACTGCCTTTATACCTGTTAATGAAACCATAGACTCCTATGAAACAAGAAACTATTCTATTGATATAGCTAAAAAGTTAATGGAAAGATTAAAGGTGGGAGCTAATTTTAGCTATAGGATAGGAATTGGCAGAATGTATGAAGTAGGAGGTATTTATAAATCTTGTAATGAGGCATATATGGCAGCTTCGGTGCCCAGTGGACAGACTATCATGCATTTTGAGGACATTATTCCTTCCAATAATGTATTGGATACCTATCCTTTGCACAAAGAGACAAGCTTTGCCAACCGAATGCTTACAGGAAATATTAACGGTGCCAAAGAAGTATTTGAAGATATTTATGTATGGATGATAAACAACTATCGAGAAGATCTAGATAAGATAAAGTCTAAGCTGATTGATTTGCTTTTTGTGATCGAAAAGAACTTGCCCTATAAGATAAATGTTTTCAGCGATTCAAAACAATCCTATATATTAAGCATACTAAAGATTTACAGTAAAGAAGAGCTGGAAGTTCAGTTTATAAATATTATTACAGAGCTATCAGTGGAAATTCAGGAGCAAATAAGAAGTGAGATTGATGGTATTATACCAAAGGTACTTAAATTTCTAAATAATAACTATTTTGCAAACATAACCTTAGATGATGCTGCAAAAAGTGTTAATCTGAGCTATCATTACTTCAGTAAAGTTTTCAAGGATGAAGTCGGAAAGAATTTTGTTGATTATCTCACGGATCTAAGAATAGAAAAGTCTATGGGCTTCTTGGAAAACAATAAGCTTAGCATCAAGGAAGTATGCCATAAAATTGGCTATAATGATCCAAATTATTATTGCAAGATATTTAAGAAGATAACAGGAATGACCCCCACTGAATATAGATCTGTAGCTAACCTAAGAGGTGATAATATTGGCTAAAAATAAGATTCTAAAAAATTCAATCATTGCCATACTTTTTATTGTGTTTTTCGGTCTTGTGTATTTAATTGCAAGAACTATGAATACACCAGATGCCTATGCTAGTGCTGGTGACCAAACGGTTATAGGCGGAGTCAGTAAAATTAAAATAGGTTTTTCTCTTGGAACTTTAAAGGAAGAAAGATGGATTAAGGATAGAGATATTTTAATGGCCAAAGCCCGTGAGTTAGGTACAGATATAATTGTACAAAATGCAAACAACGATGATCAAGATCAGTTAAAACAGGTTAAATATCTGTTGGAGCAAGACATTGATGTACTTATCATAGTGCCTAATGACCTGAACAAAGCTGCAACAGCAGTTGAAATGGCTAAGAAACAGGGTGTACCGGTGATTTCATATGATAGGCTGGTAATGAACTCTAATGTTGACTTGTATATTACCTTTGATAATGTAAAAGTCGGGGAACTGATGGCAAGGCGCATAAGTAAAACCATGAAGACTGGAAATCTGCTCATCATTAATGGTGCAAAAACGGATAATAATACCAAGATGATCAAACAGGGTTATGATAAGATTTTAAAACCCCTTGTGGATGAAGGGAAAATCAATATCATTGGAGAAGAATGGGCAGCTAATTGGTTAAAGGAATACGCATTTAAGGTTGTAGATGATACCCTGCAGAAGAAAATAAAGATTAATGCGGTAATTGCAGGGAATGATAGCTTAGCAGAGGGTGTTGTAGAAGCACTTTCTGAGCACAGAATGACTGGAGATGTCATAGTAATAGGGCAGGACGCAGATTTGACAGCATGCCAAAGAATTGTTGAAGGCACTCAGCTTATGACCATATACAAACCTATTGAAAAGTTGGCAGAAGCTACAATTAAGATGGCTATAAAGCTGGTTAAGAGGGAGCCCTTAAATGTAGATGCCTATATAAATGATGGCAAGTATGATGTGAATTATTTAGTGTTAGATCCTACCGCCGTAGATAAAGAAAATATTAATGAAACCATAATAAGAGATGGCTTCCATATAAAAGAAGAAATATATAGAAATTAATAAATACGTTGCAAAAAATATTGATGCAGCCTACCAAAATCGGTAAGCTGTATTTTTTTATCGCAAAATTTTACTATACCGAAGAAAGATTTAGAAAGTTCACTAAAATGTTATGAAGTACAACAAAAGCCTACAGTTACACTAGGAATAATTTATGGAATAATGGAAATATAACGAGGCGAAAAGATATCCCCCACTTCAATAAGTGGTGGGTTCCGATTTCAGCAATAGGCGGTGGGCATATATCCCCTGCCTCGTTGAAACGCTCGGGTAGGTTTTTTGCAATAGTGCAAAAAACCCTCATTTAAATCTTGTTATAACTGCAGTAAATGTAGTCTTTATGTACACAACCGCCAAAATAAGTTTTGGACGGTAAAAAAAGGGGGAAGAAAAAAATGAAAAAACTATTAGTTCTTTTATTAGTGTTCTCAATGCTTATGGCTATGACAGCATGTACAAGCACACCAGCAACAACTGGTCCTGCACCAGCGGCTGAAGACAAAAACACAGTTGATGTAGGTATCGTATTACCAACAAAGGATGAGCCAAGATGGGTACAAGATGAGACTAGATTCACAGAAGCATTAAAAGCTACTGATTACTCAGTAGAAATACTATTTAGCCAAGGTTCTTCAGCAAAGGAAAAAGAGAACGTTGATGCTTTAATAGCAAAGGGAATCAAAGTACTTATTATCTGTCCTCAAGATGGCGGCGCTGCTGCAGCAGCAGTAGAAGCAGCTAAGAAGGAAGGCATCAAGGTTATTGCTTATGACAGATTAATCACTAGCACAGATGCAGTTGATTACTATGTAACATTTGACAGCATAGCTGTTGGTGAAGCTCAAGCTAAATATCTAGTTGAACAAGCAACAGGTACTGGCAATCCATTATACTTATATGCTGGAGCAGCTTCAGACAATAACGCTTTCTTATTCTTCGAAGGTGCATGGAACGTTCTTCAACCTAAGATTGCAGACGGTACATTCGTAATCAAGAATTCAAGCGAAGCAGTTGCACTACAAGGCAACGCAAAGCTTAACAGAGATGAAATGGGCAAAATCATTGGTCAAGTAACTACAAACTGGGACTTCAATGAAGCAAAGAATAAGGCAGAGGCACACTTGACATCAGCAAAGGCTGCTGACAAGGGCAACGTATTTATTCTAGCTCCAAACGATGGTACAGCTCGTGCAATAGCTGATGCTTTTGCTGCTGATAAAGCTGTTACAAGCTACAAAGTAACTGGTCAAGACGCTGAAAAGGCATCTGTTCAATACATTATTGACGGCAAACAATCAATGACAGTATTTAAGGATGTTCGTACATTAGTTAAGGATTCTATCGAAATGGCAGTTGCTATTCTTGGTGGAAAAGATCCACAAACAACAGGTTCATACAACAACGGTAAAGTTGATGTAAAAGCTAAGCAAACTGAAGTTGTAGTTGTTAAAGGCGACAACGTTAAGTCAGCATTAGTTGATTCAGGCTACTACCCAGCTTCAGATTTTACAAACTTAAAGTAAGTATTATAAATTAAAATAATGATTCGTTGGATAGTGATAGACATGTCTATCACTATTCAACTATCAAAGTAGCTATAAAGCAGATTAAATAGTTGATATGCTTAATTGAGGAGCGAGTAAAGCTATGAATAAAAATATCTTAGAAATGAGAAATATTACAAAGACATTCCCTGGTGTCAAGGCCTTGGACAATGTAAATTTTCAGGTTGAAAAAGGTGAAATTCACTGCCTTGTTGGGGAAAACGGAGCAGGTAAATCAACGCTTATGAAGGTTTTAAGCGGGGTATACCCTCATGGTGAATATTCAGGTGATATAGTTCTTAATGGAGAAGTGCAAAAATTTCAGGGTATTAGTGATAGTGAAAAAGCAGGAATAGCAATAATCTATCAAGAATTGGCCCTGATCCCTGAATTGCCTGTATATGAGAACATATTTTTGGGACATGAGTTGACAAAGGGTAAAATGATAGACTGGAATGAGACCATTAAGAGAGCTGGAGAGATGTTAAAGAAGGTAAAGCTGAACAATGTGAATCCTGCAACTAAGATTAAGGATTTAGGTGTCGGCAAACAGCAATTGGTTGAAATCGCCAAGGCGCTAAGTAAGGATGTAAAACTTCTAATATTGGATGAACCTACAGCGGCATTAAATGAGGATGATAGTCAGAACCTATTAATGCTTTTAAGAGAGCTCAAGGAGCAAGGGGTAACTTCAATCATGATATCCCATAAGCTTAAGGAAGTCTTAGCCATTGCAGATACTGTAACTGTACTTAGAGATGGGCAAACAATATGCTCTTTATCAGCAGTGAAGGGTGAGATTTCCGAGAGTATAATTATAAAACATATGGTTGGTCGTGAAATAGACAATATTTTTCCAAGTAGAGATAAAAAGGATTTTGGAGATATTGTCCTTGAAGTCAGAGATTGGCATGCTTATAATCCAGAGTTGGGAAGAGATATACTCAACGGTTTGGATTTCAATGTCAGAAAAGGTGAAATTGTTGGGATTGCAGGTTTGATGGGCGCAGGTCGTACTGAACTAGCTCACAGTATATTTGGAAATCCGGCAGATTATAAAATCAAAGGCGACTTATTTGTAATGGGACAAAAAAAGAAATTTAAGAATCCCAATGATGCAATTAAGGCAGGAATCGCATACGTAACAGAGGATAGAAAAGGGAATGGTTTGATTTTGATAGATGATATCAAACAAAATATTACGATAGCAAACTTAAAGTCCTTAACAAAACAAGGCATAGTAAATAGTAATGAAGAGATAAAAGCGGCAAATCATTACAAATCCTCATTAAATATCAAAGCACCAAGTGTAGAGCAGAAGGTAGGGAACCTAAGTGGTGGGAATCAACAAAAGGTTTCTTTAGGAAAGTGGCTCTTCGTAAGTCCGAAGGTGCTTATATTAGATGAACCAACACGTGGCATCGACGTAGGTGCTAAATTTGAAATATATACACTTATGAACAAGCTTGTGGATCAGGGAATGAGTATCATTATGATTTCATCTGAACTGCCGGAAATTCTGGGTATGAGTGATAGAATATATGTAGTTTCAGGAGGGAAAATTGCCGGGGAGCTGCTGTCAACAGAAGCAACTCAAGAAAAGATTATGGAAATGGCAACTAATTAGGAGGCTTGGTTATGGGAGTTTTAAATGAAGCGAAAAGATTAATGAAAAAAAATATACGTGAGTACGGAATGTATATTGCTCTGGTTGTCATTATGCTAACATTCTCAATTGCAACAGATGGACTGTTTATGTCTTCAAGAAATATAAGCAATCTAATCAATCAGACTGGATATATTGCGGTATTAGCCGTAGGCATGACGCTGATTCTGATTATTAGGCATATAGATCTATCTGTTGGGTTTGTTGCAGGATTTTTAGGGGCAGTTGCAGCGATATTATTGACAAAGACTGGAGCACCAGTATGGGCAACAATCATGATTGTTCTAGCATCTGGTGCATTGATTGGAGCGATTATAGGATTTTTAGTTACCAGAATGGGGATACCGTCCTTCGTGGCGACTCTTGCTGGTATGCTTGTATTTAGAGGAGCTCTGCTTAGAGTAACATCAGGTACGGGAACTATAATTATACCTGACAAAAGCTTTAACGCCATAGGCAATGGATTTATACCTGATATAGTACATATCAATGGTATTCATACACTGACCTTGATAATAGGTGTAATTGCTATAGGTCTCTATATCTGGAGTGAACTTAATAGTAGACGAGATAAATTGAAGTACAATTTTGAGGTTTTATCTACTTTGATGTTCGCAATTAAACTTCTCTTTGTTTCAGCGGTTATTGCATATATTACATGGACACTATCCGGTTATAATGGATTGTCTTGGACCGTAATAGTCGTTATCATAGTTGTACTTATCTATAATTTTGTTACAAACAAAACTGTCTTGGGCAGACACATATATGCAGTAGGCGGAAATCCTGATGCAGCAAAGCTAAGCGGTATAAATGTAAATAGAATTACTCTTATTGTATTTAGTTCTATGAGTATGCTGGCAGCATTATCAGGAATATTGTTTACAGCAAGGCTTCAATCTGCAACAACTACAGCAGGAACGCTGTTTGAGCTGGATGCTATTGCGGCAGCATACGTTGGCGGTGTTTCAGCTGCTGGTGGAGTAGGTAAAGTAACTGGTTCAATTATAGGTGCTTTTGTTATGGCATCCTTGATAAATGGCATGAACTTGATGGGAGTAGATATATCCTATCAATATATCATTAGAGGTGCAGTATTGGTTGCTGCTGTAATATTTGACGTAAAGACAAGAAATAAGAGATCTTAGCAAATTCAATATGTTTTGCACTGGACCACATATATAAAATCGGAATGTGCAAAACATATCCATCCCCATATTTTTTATTAACGGCAGAATGATTATTCTGCCGTTTTGTTTTTATGCAGCTTATTTCTATAGGTATTCTATATCCCTGATTTCAATTGAATCAAAGCGCTTTTTCTGATAGCATATATGATATGCATAATATTTTGTGGGGGTGTACTAGTGAGGATTATACTATACGTTCTAATAATTTTGGCGGGAGCATTCATTAGCAATAGAGGACTGCTAAGCAGCATAGTAGAAAAGAACTTATCAAAGCTGCAATATGCTAGCCTGTTGTTATTGCTTTTCATTATGGGAGTAAATATTGGTATTAATGATGAGATCATCAATGATTTTAGCAAGCTGGGATTCCAGGCAATCGTGCTGTCGTTGTCATCGATTATACTAAGTGTTGCAGCTGTTAAGCTCGTTTCGACGTACTTTAAATATAAGGAAAAGGCGGTAAAGCAAGATGAGTCTTAGTATAATATTGACCGTAGCAGTGGGTATACTTTCGGGCCTCTTTATATTTCCTGAAGCTTTTGCAGGGCGTATTAGCCTAATCATAGACATAGGATTATGCCTATTGCTATTTTTCGTTGGAATGGATATTGGCAGGAATAAACAAATTATAAATCAAATTAAATCTAAGGGATATAAAATCCTTCTCATTCCATTGGGAGTTGCACTAGGAAGCATCGCAGGCAGCGTACTTGGGGGTTTTGTCTTAGGACTGCCTATAAATGAATCGAGCGCCATAGGAGCAGGCTTTGGATGGTATTCCTTATCAGCTATTGTATTATCCAAGTATAGCGCGGAGGTAGGAGCTTTGGCATTTATTACAAACGTTTGCAGGGAAGTTTTTGCTTTGGTCAGCATACCTTATATAGCAAGATATATAGGCAAGCTGGAGGCAATCGCACCAGCCGGAGCAACGGCTATGGATACATCGTTACCTATTATATCAAAGGCAACCGACGCAAATACTGCAGTAATATCATTTATAACAGGCGTAGTGCTGTCGACTCTCGTGCCAATATTAGTACCGATATTAATATCAATATAGAATTTACATGTTCTGCACTATACATTTACATTAAATCAAACTGTGCAAAACATGCCTATTATCACTATGGCTATTAAAAAAGGATTTTCATTGATTATGTAGAATAATTTTGTATATTACTTAATCGTAATCTGAACAATATAGCTATTTTGCGAAGTGAAATTTAAAGGTGATAATATGTTGACGATAAATCTTAAAATGGAAAATTTAAGCTTCAAGGATGTTAACCAAGAAAGTTTGGAAGACTTGTTGAGGCTGTATAATCAGAATGAAATAAATATATATGCAACAGGAATTGATAGACCTATGTCTCTTGACGATATTAAACAGAAATATTTGGAGGTATTGGTAAACTGTCATGAATTTTTTGCCACCATATTTGTTCACAATTCGGAGAGTGGCAAGAAAAAGATGATAGGTGTAATAAAAGGCAGGATCGATTATGATAACAACGATGAAGCATGGATTTCTTCTATACTAATTGATAGCAGCTATCAAAATAACGGAATAGGTACCAAGGTAGTTAAGTCGATTATAAAAATGCTTAAGGATACGTATGATATAAAAGTTGTATATATAGGCATTTTATCTGGAAATAGAATCGGTCGCGGATTTTGGAGCAAGATGGGCTTTCGCTATATAAGAACCATTGAGCAATACATTAAGCTGAACAATAAAAATGAAGACTTTATTATAATGAAAAAGGACTTGAAAAAATATCCATAGGGTATTTTTAAAAAGTCCTATTCTTTATATAGCCCATAATTTTAGCAACATAATTTTGAGTTTCTTGGAATGGAGGTATCCCACCATATTTAGTGACATTCCCAGGGCCCGCATTATAAGCAGCCAGGGCTAACTCTAAATTTCCACCGAACTTATCTAACATTTCTTTGAGATATTTTACCCCACCATTGATGTTTTCTACAGGGTCGAAGGAATCACTTACACCAAGGGATCTTGCAGTATCAGGCATTAATTGCATTAAACCCATAGCACCTGCAGAAGATACAACACTTGGATTGAAGTTAGACTCAGCTTTAATGACAGATTTAATTATAGAACTGTTTACATTATACTTTTTTGCAGCATTTTCAATGATTTCATTGAAATCACCCTTGTAATTAACACTTCCAATGACATCAGGTGAAGCGATTGTTTTATTATTAGACTGGTCAACTTCTGCAGTCAATACATCATTAAAATTATGGTCATTGTCCTTGACAAGCTTTACATAAGCGGGTAACTGGCTTTGGATTTCCAGCATCTTTTGCTTGAGAATATTGTTTAGCACATTAGACATCAAATCAACCCCTTAATAATATTTTAGAACAAAACCATCAATATTACAAGACAAGCTTATGAATGATTATTAATAGCATAATGCTTGGTTTCAATCCTTGCATATAAGAGTCTATTTATAAGTTGAATACAAATACAAATTGTGATAAATTCAATAATATAAGAGGTAATACAATGAGAAATTCAAGAATAAATAAGAAAAGAAATAGGAAGTTATTTTTTAGAAATGCATTATTATTTTTTATTGTTATAATACCGGCAGCAGCTGTAATTAGTTCTTTTGCTATTTATTTTTCATTGAATAGAGATAAGGACATTGATTCATCAGCTTTTACTGGGAAGGACCAAACGGTAAATACCTTCAAATATAATTTTGATATAAGTGCGAAGCAGCTATATAGAGTTGAGATAAAGAAGTATGAAAAGTATGAGGATGCAGAGTCACAAATAGCGTTACTCAAAAAAAAGAAACTGAACGGATTTATAGTAAAAGAACAAGGATACCTGGTAGCATTTGGCTTATTTATTAATGAGTCTCAAGCGGATACAGCAGTTAAATATCTCAAAAGAAAAGGCATTGAAAGTACAGTTAACATTTTTTATATAAGTGGTGCAAATATAAAATATGATAATATGGATAATAACTTGATAGATATAGCTTCGGCAATTGACACAGTTGCCTTGAAGATATTGAATGAAAAGGCTGCTCTCTGCTTGGAAAGTCTATATTCTGGAAAGAAAATGAACGAAAAGAGCTTAGAGAGCATAATTGCTCTGGAAGAAAGGCTGTCAGTTATACTAAATATTCTAAAGGATGTAAAGACTTCTGATAATATTGTCTACAAGGAAAGTCTGGAAGGTTTGGCTAATGAGCTGCTGGTTGATAGGCTCAGGGTGGATGGAAGCTATGATTACTACGAATTACAAAATGGTCTAATGAGTCAAGGAGAAGCCTTAAGGAAGTTTTACAAAAAATTAGTGATATAAATAGAGAAGAGGGGAGTAATCATATGAAGATTAATGAGATAAAAGAATTGTTGTGTGCTGAGATACTTTGTGGAGGAGAATTTCTTAGTAATGAGGTCAACTACGCATTCGGGTCTGATTTAATGAGTGATGTCCTTGCATACGTAAAGGAGAAAACTGTTTTACTTACGGGGCTTACAAATACACAAGTGATTAGGACTGCAGAAATGGCAGATTTAAATGCCATTATATTTGTCAGAGGCAAAAGGCCGGATCAAGACTTGGTGAAATTGGCAATGGAAAATAATATCGTATTGATGCTGACGACGGATACAATGTATACTGCTTCAGGGAAACTGTACAGCAATGGGCTTGAGGGAACAAAAATATAATGTCAGAGGAGTAGTAAAAAACAATGAGTTTAATTCAATATCACTTTAATGTAGAAAAGGACGACTTTGACAGAGCGGGTGAGGCTTCAAGCAATATAAAAAAAATACTTAGACAGCTTGGCATAGATGCAGCAATTATTAGAAAGGTAGCAATTTCAACCTATGAAGCTGAAATAAATGTAGTTATACATTCTTTAGGTGGAGTAATTAGTTTGGAGATTGATACCAGTAGTATAAAAATTACTGCAAAGGATAGAGGACCGGGTATTGCAAATATTGAACTAGCAATGCAGGCAGGCTATTCCACAGCATCTGATAAGGTGCGTGAAATGGGATTTGGCGCTGGTATGGGTTTGCCGAATATGGAAAAGTGCGCTGATAAATTCGAAGTAGAATCTGTTGTAGGGATTGGAACTACGATAACTATGCACATGTATATATGAAAGCAGGTGATAGCGTGGATAACAAGTACTTTCATTCTGTTGTGCTTCAAGAGGATAGATGTATAGGCTGTACGAGCTGCCTAAAGGTATGTCCTACAGAAGCAATTCGACTCCGGGATGGAAAAGCAAGAATCATTGGCGAAAAGTGTATTGACTGTGGTGAGTGCATCAGGATATGCCCTAACCATGCTAAAAATGCGGTAACTGACAAGCTAACTGTTTTACAAAACTTTAAGTACAAAATAGCTATTCCATCCTTAGTGCTTTATGGACAGTTTGCCAACAAGGTAGGAGTGAATGCTATGCTGACAGCACTTAAAGAAATAGGATTTGATGAAGTTTATGAAGCTACTATAGGCACAGAAATCATTACTAAGGTAATACAAGAAAAGATATTAAAGGAAGATAAAATAGAAAGACCACTTATCAATTCTTCCTGTCCAGCAATACTAAGGTTAATACAAATAAGATTTCCAGACCTGCTGCCCAACGTGGTTGATATTGAAACCCCAATTGAGATTACAGCTAGAATTGCAAAGCGAGATGCAGCATTACGAACGGGATTTGATATCTCTGATATAGGAGTGATATTTATTACACCTTGTACGGCGCGTGTAACAAGTATTAGAAATCCTTTGGGAATTGAACAATCCTATATAGATGCTGCTATATCAATGAAAGAGATATATGGACATATCATACGAAATCTAAATGCAGGTGTAGAGGAGAATATTACTCTTAGTACCAGAGAATCAATGGAATGGTCTATCATAGGGGGACAATCTAAAGCAATTGGAGTGGAAAAGTATATTGCAGTGGATGGTATAAATGAAGTTATAAAGGTACTGGAAGAGATAGAAACAGGTCGATTAGAGGGCTTGGAATTTTTTGAAGGTATGGCATGCGTAGGTGGTTGCATAGGGGGACCTTTAACTATTGAAAATCCCTATATTGCGAAGGCAAAACTTCAAAGCATAGCACGAGATTTACCTTGCAAGGAAACCAGTGAAGAACAGATTAAGCAGTATATTAAAATGTATGAAGAAGGACTTATTAGTCTTACTGAACCAATAGAACCAAGAGCGATCATGAAGCTTGATAAAGATATTTCTGTATCAATGAAGAAAATGGAAATGATTGAGGAAATACTGAAGCATCTTCCTGGATTAGATTGCGGAGTTTGCGGAGCACCAACATGCAGAGCTTTCTCAGAGGACATTGTTAAGGGAGAAAATCAAAAGTCTATATGCATTGTAAAAACAATGGAAACATTCAAAAAGAAGAAAAATTAGTCCAATATATCAGTAGGAGGTTTATACATGATAAAAAATATATGTGAAAAAATTAACGCGACTGTGATTGCAGGTGCCGATGAGATGGAGAAGGAAATAAGCGGGGTATACATTTGTGATCTTTTGAGCTGGGTTATGTCTCATGCGAACAAAGGGGATGCATGGATAACTGTAATGTCCCATGCAAATGTTGTTGCGGTTGCTTCCTTGCTTGATTTAGGATGTGTAATTGTTCCAGAAGACATTAAAATGGACGAGGACGCAATTAAAAAAGCTAACGAAGAAGGAATTCCTCTGCTTTCGACTTCAATGAATTCCTATGAGATCGCGATAGCGCTTAATAATATGGGTTTAGGATTATAAAATGAAGTTCGCTGTAGATTTGCATATTCATACAGCACTATCTCCATGTGGAGATAATGATATGACGCCAAACAATATAGTAAATATGGCCTTATTAAAAGGCTTAGACTTAATTGCTGTCACCGATCACAACAGCTGCGCTAATGTAGAGGCTGTTATGGATGCAGGTCGTAATAAGGGTTTGATGGTAATACCAGGCATCGAGGTGCAGAGCAAGGAAGAGGTTCATTTAATATGTTTATTCAAAAAGATTGAACAAGCATTGGAGTTTGGAGAACTTATTTATAGTTCACTGTCTGATATCCCTAATAATGAAGAGTTGTTTGGCAGTCAGTTGATTATGGACGCTATGGATAATATTACCGGAAAGCTGAAAAAACTATTGCTTACTTCCAGCACATACTCGGTAAATGAAATCTTTGAATTATCAAACAAGTTTGGTGGAATGTGCATTCCTGCACATGTTGATAGACCCGGATATAGTATTATTTCAAATCTAGGTTTCATCCCTCCGAATATAAAAGTAGATGCTGTGGAGATTTCCAAGAACTCAAAGCTGGAAGCTGTTATAGAGAAAATGCCATTTATTAAATGCTATAACCATATCATATCTTCTGATGCACATTACTTATGGGATATCAGCGAAAGAGAGTATTTCATTGAGATGGAATATATAAGTGCCAGCAGACTTTTTGAGGCATTGCAAGCATCAACGAAGTAGTGAGCAAAAGATTGTTAATACTTGTAAAATTTAGAAAAGTGAGAATATTTAGATAAAACAGTGCTAAATAAGAGAATTTAGCGGAAATCGAAAAAAAAAGTAATAATTTAAAAAAATCTTGTTAAAAAATTCTCAAATATGTGTTACAATTAACATGAAATATTTAATTGATAAATTTATGTCAATTATATATAATTATTATGATTAATTTGTAAGGAGGGGACTCTTTAATGACTGAATTGGAATTCAAAGAAAAACTAAACAAGTTGGAACATATCATAAATGAGCATAAAAACATGCAGGGGCCACTAATGCCGGTTCTTAATGAAACACAAGAGTTATTTGGTTATTTGCCGGAGGATGCACAAAAGTTAATTTCAGAAGCACTAAACATATCAATGGCCGAAATTTATGGAGTTGCAACATTTTATTCAAGATTTACACTAAAGCCTCGTGGGAAACATACAATAGGTGTTTGTCTTGGAACAGCATGCTATGTTAAAAACGCTCAAGGTATAATTGATAAAATCAAAGGTGAAATCAAGATTGGTGCAGGGGAAACAACTCCGGATGGATTGTTTACTTTAGAAGCTACAAGATGTATTGGTTGTTGCGGACTAGCGCCTGTTATGACTGTAGGCGAAGATGTTTATGGAAAATTAGTTCCTGAAGATGTATTAGATATTATTAAAAAATATCAAGAATAAATCATGAAGGAGCTAGCACTTCATATACTAGATCTTGCACAGAATTCAATCACTGCTGAGGCTAACTTAATTGTTCTTACAATAAATGAAAGCTTAACCAGTGATATCTTGACTATAATGCTGGAAGACAACGGATATGGAATGGATGCGGATCAAGCAGAACAGGTAAAAAATCCCTTTGTGACAAGTAGAACCAGCAGAAAAGTTGGACTTGGAATCCCTCTGATGCTGGCAGCCTGTCAAAGATGTGAAGGCGACTTAACAATTGAATCTCAAAAGAATGTTGGGACAAAACTTATTGCCACATTTAGACATAGCCATATTGACAGGGCTCCTTTGGGTAACATGGCAGAAACCATTGTATGTCTTTTATTAGGAGCAGAAAATATAGACTTTGTTTATAATCATATTATCAATCAAGAGAAATTTTGCTTTGATACAAGAGAGATAAGACAGACTTTAGGTGAAGAAGTTCCGATAGATGCGCCTGAGGTACTGGAATGGGTAAAAGACTATATAAATGAGGGTTTAAGTAATTTGCGTGGAGGTGTATTAAAATGAAAACTCTTAAGGAATTAGAAGAAATAAGAAAAAAGACTTTAGATTCTATTAATATCAGAAAAGATAGAACTGGTACAAGAGTAGTAGTTGGTATGGCTACTTGCGGTATAGCTGCAGGAGCAAGGCCGGTACTTCTATCCATTATGGACGAGGTTAAAAAGAATAATCTTGCCGATGTAGTTGTTGCACAAACAGGCTGCATAGGAATGTGCAGATTTGAGCCAATAGTTGAGGTGTACAAACCAGGTGAAGAAAAAATAACTTATGTAAAGGTTACGGCTGCAAAGGCATTGAGAATAGTCAATGAACATGTTATGCAAGGTAAAGTAGTTGATGAGTACACAATCGGAGCCGAAGACAAATAATACCATGAGGGGTCTCATATAGAATTCTGTTAGGAGGTAACAATATAATGGAAATGTATCGTTCTCATGTAATGATTTGCAGGGGTACTGGCTGTA